>QMOR01000141.1 GCA_003648285.1 Bacteroidota bacterium | reverse complement strand
TTGAACGAAGAGGGCACGACAATTATCATGGTCACGCACTCCCAATACTGCGCCGAATTTGCAAATCGTGTAGTGCGTATGCTTGATGGTCAGGTTGTGACAGAAAATATGGTGCGTCAATACATCTAGTATCAAAAAACCAATCAGGACTTCAACCAGACATATGATATCATTGACTAACATTGAGCGATATTACAGGCAGGGATTGCAGAAGGCATGGGTACTCAAGGATGTTTCTCTCAATATTGAGGAGGGGGAATTTGTTTCAATAATGGGCCCTAGTGGAGCAGGAAAATCAACGCTACTCAATATTGTCGGAATGCTTGATTCTCCAAATTCAGGTGAGTATCATTTTTTTGATGAGCCGGTACACAAATTTTCTGAGAAGAAGAGGACTGAATTGCATCGCAACTACATTGGCTTTGTATTTCAAGCGTACCATTTAATTGATGATCTGACGGTTTACGAGAATATTGAGACCCCACTGCTGTACAAAAGAGTGGGGCGTTCGGAGCGTAAAGCGTTAGTCGCAAACATGCTCGACCGATTTAATATGGTGGCGAAGAAGGATCTTTTCCCGCACCAGCTCTCAGGCGGTCAGCAGCAGGTCGTGGGGGTCGCCAGAGCAATTATTGGAAAACCGAAACTGCTCCTCGCCGACGAACCAACCGGCAATCTGCACACCTCTCAGGGGGATGAAATCATGGAGCTTCTGAGTGATCTGCATAAGGAAGGAATGACTATCATTCAGGTCACGCATTCAGAGAGAAACTCGGAATACGGCACCAGAATAGTTGAACTGGTTGACGGGTTTATACGGAAAAGCATAGAAGTGGGATAGCACGATTTCATGAGGAAATTACAGTTGACGCTCTAACATCTAACACATGCTTCGAAATTATTTTAAAATCGCATGGCGTAATCTATTGCGCAACAGGAGCTATTCCATCATTAACATCCTGGGGCTTACCGCTGGCCTGGCTTGTTTTATGTTGATCATGCTTTATGTTCAGGACGAGGTAGGCTATGACAGTTTTCACGAAAAAGGGGATCAGATATATCGCGTTGGTCTCGAGCGCATTTATCCTGGGCGAACCAGACATTACGCCATCATACCACATTCGTATGGTGCCGCAATGGACGAAGAATATGCGGAGGTAGAGGCAGCGTGCAGATTGCTGTATTTTCCCAATAACAATACGACGTTACAGATTGGGGAGCAGCTTTATGAGGAAGAGTATATCATGTGGGCCGACAGCAATTTCTTTGATTTTTTCAGCATTCCTTTACTGCTTGGCGACCCTTCGACATGCCTCACTGAGCCAAATCAGGTGATACTCACCGAATCGATTGCCAAACGCTACTTTGGTGATGTAAATCCAATTGGTAAAACCATACGCGTACCACAAGGGCAGAACAATGACCTCACTGTCAGCGGCGTATGTGCCGACGTCCCAGTAAACTCACATTTAAAATTTAATATCCTTTCCTCATCTGCATCGCTCCCGTTTCTCAATCAATCGAATTTTATTGGGTTTTCAGCATACACATATCTCATGCTGAACTCCAATGCAGACCCTCTGGCCCTGGAAGCAAAGTTTGACGACCTCGTAATAAAGCACGCTTCCGGACCAGCACTCCGCCAGTTTGGAATGAGTCTCGAAGAGTATATGGAAGCAGGTAACGGCTACAGATATTTTCTCCAACCATTGGAAGGCATCTACCTTGATTCGAATCTGGAGTCCGAGATTAAACCTCCGGGATCAAGACAGCGGGTCAATTTCTTTTTACTTATTGCTATTCTTATTATTGGAATTGCCGCCATCAACTTTATGAATCTTGCGACGGCACGATCTGCGGGAAGAGCACGCGAGGTAGGCATTCGCAAAACGCTCGGCTCAACACGCAATCAAATCGCGACACAGTTTCTGGTTGAGGCCGTGATCATCAGCCTTAGTGCCGGAATCCTGGCCTGGGGCCTGAATTATCTCTTGCTCGATCAATTTAATCAACTCACTGGAAAATCGTTCGAATATTCCAGCTTGATGACCGGCAAATACATACTATTACTTGTCGGTGCTGCTGTTGCAACCGGATTGTTGTCCGGAATCTATCCTGCCTTCGCACTATCGTCATTCAAACCGGTACAGGTACTTCGTGGCAAATTCATGAGCACGAGTAAAGGAGCGGGGCTCCGAAATGCCTTGGTGGTATTTCAATTTGGAATATCCGTATTCCTGATTATCAGCACAATTCTCATTCATCGGCAATGGGTATTTACACAAAACAAATCCCTTGGTTTTGACAAGGAGAGTCTCGTCAATTTACAAGGAGCGGGAGGTCTAACAGCACAGCAGGCCGAAACTTTTAAAAAACAATTACGGGAATTACCGGGAGTCATAGCGGTGAGTGGTTGCAATTCACAGCCAGGAGACCAGTACTTTGGTATGTCCTTTATTCGACCAGGGGCAAACGAATCCACGACTGGTAGCGGTCTCATTATTTCGGATGAATATATCGAATGCATGAAGATGGAAATAGTTGAAGGCCGTAGCTTCAGTGAAAAGTTTCAGGATTCTCTGTCCATCCTCATCAATGAAGCGGCAGTTAGTGAAATGGGCCTGGACAATCCGATCGGAACAACTGTAGTCAGTCCTGCCCAGTTTTTAAATCCTGCCGAGGGAGATCAATTGGTATATACCATCATCGGCGTCGTACGGGACTTTCATTTCCAGTCCTTGCACCACGTCATATCGCCCTTGTTTCTGATACACAACCGGAGAAGTTTTAATAATGGGGTCGATAATATGATCACACTGCGACTTGAGGCCTCTGCTACAACCAGTACACTTGCACAGATCGAAACGATGTGGAATCGATATCAACCGGATACACCATTCAGATATGCATTTATGGATCAGGACTGGGCGCAGCTCTACGAGAAAGAAATGACCACTCGCCGTGTTTCAAGCCTGTTCAGCCTGATTGCCATTCTCATAGCCTGTCTGGGCTTACTTGCATTAGCCGCCTTCACCGCAGAGCGCAAAACAAAAGAGATCGGTATTCGCAAAGTGCTGGGGGCAACGATTCCCAATATCATTGGTATGCTCTCTAAGGATTTTCTCAAACTGGTCATTATCGGGATTGTCATCGCATCTCCTGTGGCATGGTGGGTGATGGACCAGTGGCTTCAGGATTTTGCCTATCGCATCGAGATTAGCTGGGGGATATTCGCATTGGCAGCAGTAATTGCAATCGCCATTGCATTCACAACAGTGAGCTTTCAAAGCTTGCGAGCGGCAATGGCCAATCCGATACAATCATTGCGCGCTGAATAATCCTGATGCAACATCACGCATAGAATTTAAAAACCAAACTCACGTGGTACAACTATTTCAAAATTGCCTTAAAGAACATTACTAAAGGCAGGTTGCACTCTGCTATTTATATCATTGGCCTCAGCGTCGGTTTATATCCCGCACTTGTATTGTCATCCTTTGGGCCTATTCAGTCATTTCGCGACACGGTCATGACAATTACCACTTCCATTAGACAATAATCCAAGCATATTATACAATAATGCAAGCCCGTTGGGGTTACAACCCCGCATATTTGTCACAATAGTTGTCCGGTCTAACGAACTGATCCCAGGCCGGATGATTTTATTAACCTCAAAAAACACCAAAAATGAACAACAGGAAATTCTGTTATTTCGTCGCGACGCTGTGCATGTGTATGTGCTATACTGCTTCGGCGCAATCAACTTTCAATGTGCACGTGGGGTTCAGCCCCGCACAAAAGATCGAATCGCAAGAGATTCGCGTTATCCTTACTGAGGGCCAATGCCATGGTGCATTTAGCCCGACACAACAATCATCTGGTATCACCGCAGGTCTCGGTGTCACGCATTCGCTGAAGTCCGGATTCTTTATGCGGGCAGAATTCCAGTATTCTTTTGGAAAAACAACCTATGAAATGCGAGATATTGCTCTGGTGAGTGAGCGGCTTGCTACATTGAATTATAACAAGTCCAATCATATCCTGACGTTGCCATTATCGATTGGAGTAAAACTGGGATCCTTTCGGGTGACCTCCGGGGTCAATGCCAATGCAATAGTCCATTCAACTACAACATTGACACAATTAAGTAATTTCAAAGACGGCAGTAGGTCGATGTACCTTGGTTGGCATGCTGGTCTGGGATACGATATCGGAAAAATCGGCCTGGAAGTTCGCTACTCGCAAGACTTTGGAAATTATGGTCAGGGCTATTCGATTGGAGAAAAGGAGCTGGTTTTCTACGGAAATCGCCTAAGATGGACAGCGCTGATCAAGTATTACTTTGGATAGGAATAGGTAAATATCAGCTCTGATTGAAGGTAATGCCACAGGTTCTGGCTCGTAATTGCAATTCGACTTTAATTCGATTCTGCGACGTTTTTACGTATTTTATAAACACGGCTGCCGGTATAATTTTGTTCTGATAGTATCGAATAACCATCGGCTACAAGCCAGTCAATCATCGGCCCAGGGTGCAGAATTTCACCTCGTTTGGTCCCTTTGTGAAACGCAAACACGAGCCAGGTATTCCCCGTCAGGCTTACGAGTTCCGGTGCACTTGCTTCTACATTGACAATGTAGTTTTTTGCTACCACAATATGATGCCCTGCCAAAAGGGCATCTCTCTCGTGATAGTACTGAAAACTTCGTTTACCGCCGCCAAAAACATAGACATTGTCCCCATCCTCTATTTTTTCTGATATCATCGCAATACTGCTCCTCATCTCTTGCCTCTCCAACGGATACGTCACAAGCCATGGTACAAAACCCAAAACAACTACACCGAGAATAACTCCAAGAGGCAGTTTGACAATTTTTTCATTCACAATTCTCCACAAATAAAACAGGCCGCAGGTGTACAATAAAATTGTTAATGGCATCAAGTACAACATGAGCCTTTCCGCAAACGGATACAGACGGAGCGATGACAAGATCAGATGGACAAATCCTGGCATTACAATAAAGTACAATTCTTTGTATCGCCTTTCAACGATAAGGTAGGTCAAACCCAATAGGGCAACACAAGCAGGAAACACCCATACATAATACCGCCGAGGGTGAAAACTGAAAATGCTGAGCAATCCTGAATGGAAAAAATTGTAGATCTTATTGAAATCAGTACCCCATGGAAAAAACCATCTCGACCACCATGTATGCATGTAATCCGTATGCGCATGGTGATAAATAAACAAGAAATAATACGCCACAAAAGACACAACCCAACAAACGACTGGGAGAATCACACGCCAATTTCTACCTGTCCACACGTACTTATACAGTACATACAACCCACTCACAAACAATACAATAACCGCAGCGCTTGAAAACCAAATGGATATTGAGCCCACAGCAGCGAAAAGAAGTAGAGATTTTTTGTCTTCCGGAGCGAGTTTCAACGCGCTCAAAATTATCGCAATACACATCAACACTTCGGTAGAATATTGCTTTACTTCTGATGCAAAATAGACCGAACGCACGTTAATGCTGAAGTACGCCACTGCAGCGAGGGCAAGTAATGTGCCACCAATTAATTCACGCGATAATTTTGAAAACAGATATACGGACCCTAAAAAGGACAACAATGGAAATAGCCGCAGAGCGTACTCACTCGGACCAAATATGTTTACGAATATCTTTTCAACATATAAAAAGCCGATTGGTGCTACTTGTCGGTAATCGAGAGGCTGAAGCAGTTCGCCAAAGGACTTATTTATAATATTCAGGGCCAAACTAGCCTCGTCAATCCAAAGGCTTCGATTGAAAAAATACTGATAGATAGCCAGAAGTATACCTACTGCAATGACTGCACGTAACGCATTCGCAAAATTTCGCTCTTTAAAAAGTGCAATTGTCATGGAAGTCGGATACCGGAAGTTTAAACAATGATCATTCTTCTTCCGATGCACCCAACTTTTCCTCAATGGCCTCAGTGATTTTATCAGTCACCACGACGGCAACAGCCTTGACCGTATCTGTCATGTCCTGCACTGTTTCACCCAGAGCTTCACCGGCAGCTTTCACAAGCGTCTCGACTTTCTGCTTCACTCCATCATCCTGCTGCGCATCATTTGCTTCGTCCTGCTGCGCATCATTTGCTTCGTCCTGTTGCGCGTCAGTGGTTTCGCCCTGTTGCACATCAGTGGTTTCGTCCTGCACGGGGTGTGGACTCTCTTGCTTCTCTTCCTGCGTTTTTTTGGAAGGTTGTTTTCCTTCTTTGATGGCCTCGGCTGCCTTATTTAACTCATCAGTTTTGTCATCCCGCCCTTCACTCGCATGCTTGATATCTTCGGCAATTTTCTCCTTGACAGACTCTTTGACTTTTTCCAATTCTTCTTTAGCCTTGCGCGCTTCTTCTTTCTTCCGCTCAGACTCCATTCTACCGTCCAACTCGGCTTTGGTCTTTAGCATTTCGTTCAGCTTGATTTCTTTCGAACGAATTCTCTCCTCGATCATTTTCATCTTCGCCTGACGGATCTGTGATTCCAACTGCCCCTCACTCTCCTCGATCCTGCGATCCTGAAATTCCATATCCCGACGATCACGACCTATTGACTTTTCCATTTTATCTACAGCAGACATCAGCCCGTTGTATCTGCGTTGCAGACGCTCCATCGCCGAATAGTCAGACTTATAACCAGGTCCGTATCTCTGCTCCTTGATTTTTTTAAAGGCCTTGTCCAGTCGATTCCAGACCTTCGATCTGTCATCTCGTGTCAGGCGGATATCACGATACTCCTTCTGTAGTCTTTTTAACTCTTCAAACAAGGGCTGCAATCCGAGCCCCTTTTCGACACGTTCCTCTATACTTTTCAGCTGTTCGTGCAATTTTGTGGCATTCTCCTTCGAAATAGTTTTGAAGTCATCATCAAGTCGTTTACGCTTCTCTTTGAGTTTTGTAAACAGGTCATTCGTATGATCTTTCAGCCTCCTTGCATGGTCCCGAAACAAATTTTTGTCGTGAATTTGCGTCTGGACTTTTTCCCAAAAGCCCTTGAGCTCCTCCCATACGACTTTGTCAAAATCAGACAGATTCTCTACTTTCTCTTTTAAGTGAGATAGTTCGTCATCGTACAGATCGTACAGTTTAGAAGACAGTACCACGAACTGCCATTCGGTTTGGGCTCTGTTTACGAGGTCTGGGCGTTCGACCTTGATCTCATCCGGGAGCACTGACTCAGATAAGGTCAGCGGGCGTTCGATCTGAACAAACATATTCGGGAAGGGAATCTCTCTCCCCATACGCCATTCATTAATCAGTCGGTTGTAAAGGGTTTCAGTGGCAACTTGTTCAGGAAAAGTCCAAATATCAACTTTGCTTTCTTTGGCATTGAGGGCAATCGCCACCAATACACGTTCGTCCTTTGCGTCTGTGCCCCATAGCACTAGTCTTGTTTTCATGCTTACAGTAGTTTTTCGTCCGTACCTCAGGAATCCCTTTGGAAAAAGACGCATTTATGATCATTCCAATGTAGTTGTGCGCTGTAAAAAATACGCCTATTTGACCGAAAATTCAACTTCTCACTTATACTTAACGTCAAAATTGTGCACTTCATGTCCTGAAGACAGCCAATTTATCCTAAACGATACCTTTTTCAAGCAAAATCTCTGCCAGTTGAACCGCGTTGGTTGCCGCGCCCTTACGCAAATTATCAGATACGATCCACATGTTAAAAGCATTGACGCATGAGGCATCTTTTCGCAGTCGACCGATATAGACATGATCTTGCTCATGTGCTGTCAAAGGCATTGGATATTGATTGTTCAATGGGTCATCGGTGATCACAATGCCGGGCGACTCTGCAAGTAATTTCCGGATTTCGGCGATATCAGTTGCTTCATGGAGCTCAACATTGACAGACTCACTGTGGCCACCCAAAACAGGCACCCGTACAGCTGTTGCGGTGATGGCAAGGTCTGGTGCATGAAGAATCTTTTGTGTTTCGTGTACGAGCTTCATTTCCTCCCGCGTATATCCATTTTCAAGAAATACATCACAATGTGGAATGCAGTTTTCAAATATTGGATGAGGATAGACCTGCACCGCCGGCTTACCATCGCGCTCAGCCTCATACTGCGAAACCGCGTCCTTGCCTGTTCCTGTAATGGACTGATACGTCGAAACAACGAGTCTCTTTATTCCCCATTTGCGATGCAAGGGACTC
>QMOR01000140.1 GCA_003648285.1 Bacteroidota bacterium | reverse complement strand
CGCCTGATAAGTTTTACTTGTCCATCCATCAGTGCCACTTCTGCCGGACGCCTCCTGGAGTTGTAGTTTGACGCCATCGCCATCGCATATGCTCCTGCATTGTACATGCACAGGATATCACCGCGCCGCACTTCTGGCAATTCCACACTTTCTGAAAATGTATCTGTCTCGCACAGATAGCCAACCAGCTTATACGTCGACTTTACGGCATTGGGGTTGGATAGATTTTCAAACCTGTGATGTGCACCGTAATACATTGGTCGAAGCATGTGATTAAATCCGGAATTGACATATACAATATGGCTGTTTTTCAATTTTTTTATAGCGGTGATCTCTACCAGTAAATAACCTGCATTGCCTACGATTGACTTCCCCGGCTCCAACATTAGCACGACACGCTTTCCTGTCTTCTGCAAGTGCTGTTCGACCAGTTTGTTTACCTCTGCACCCAATCTGTCAATGTCTAGTACCGGATCATCGGGAAAGTACTGGACACCAAATCCACCTCCCAGATCAACGATCTGGACAGTTTCCGAATATTCCTCTGCGAGGGCAAATGCCTTCTCCCAGCAGAGAAGAAAGTCTTCTTCCGTTTTAATGTCAGAACCGACATGCACATGAATCCGTCGCACATCGATATGGTATTTCTTTACGAGTTTGGAAACATTGTCCATTTCCTCAGCGTGCAATCCAAACTTGGAGTCATCAGCTCCTACCTGCAGGTGGACATGCCCGCCACTGCGCACTTGCGGATTAAATCTCAGAGACACCTGCAAACCACACTTTTGCTGACCGAGCAATTCAAGTATCTGCAAATTGTCGACATGTACATTGATACGTTTCTCAAGCGCCCACAAATATTCGGATAAGGGGGCGCCACTTGGGGTGAAGTTGATGTCTTCCGGTTCAAAACCACACCGCAGTGCGATCATCAACTCCTCTTGCGAAACGGCATCTATACCACATCCCCACTCCCGCAACTGACGCAGGACATGTCCGTTATCAAGTGCCTTACACGCATAGTGTATTTGTGTCCCGGGGCTAAAAGCACTGCGTATGTTCTGCAAATTGCTGTAGATAGCATGCATGTCATACACATAAAGCGGTGTTTCAAATTCCCCTGCTGCATTTAAAAGACTCTCTCGCATTCTATATTCGTCTGGTCCGTGTGATGATATCATTCTTTTTCCATCCGCATCAGTATTTCATATGAATCGACTCGAGTATACTCTGCATCCCTTCTTTTATTTGAATTGAGCTCCCGATATAATTTTGATGCATAAAACTAAATATGAGTGTTTTTCCGCTTTCCGTTATTAAATAACCACTCAGGCAATGATGATTCCGCAAGGTTCCGGTTTTGGCAAATACATAAGGTCCCTTACTGCCAGCATACCAACCTTCAATCGTTCCACTTTCCCCGCCTCCAGCGAATACTTCCCTGATATAATCGAGTCCTTTCTCTTCCTGAAGCTTGTCTAACAACCACACAAGACTGCGTGGCGTAAATAAATTGTACCGCGACAAACCGGAGCCATCAAACCATTGAAAAGCATCAGGCACATCTGCAAAGAGATCATTTTGGGTATGTTTTATCACGTATTTCGTCGAGTATTCTTCATGCATTTCATTCGCACAAAGCAGCAACAATTGCTCGGCAATAAAATTATCGCTGTCATGCATCATGATTTGATAAAGCGAATCCAGCGGCACTCCATGAATGACCTCGTAGTTTTCCTTGTCATGAAAACGATAATCCAGTTCTACTTTTCTGCCAATAATCTCCGACAAGATCGAGGCCACCTCATAAGGGCTTACTACGAATGGGATTTCTTTTTCAAACGGCAATGCATCGATCAACAGTGCATTCATTTCAAAACTGTTGGCATCGGGCAAACGCTTGACAAATACATCCTGCTCTGGATTCTCTATCACGTATTGCCGGAAATAATCAGGTGTGATTTGCCCATCCAAAGCGAGCGATAGCCGGGAAAATGTGACGCGGTTTCCATACACAGGCAGAGTCGATTTTTCCACCTGGTAGCGATAGGGGTAGTCATCCCATGCCCAGCCCGGCCCGTACTTTTTGACTTCCTCGCGTGGGGCATAATAAAGCGGCCCCTCATGTGACCGAAGAAAATCCAGAACATGCTCAGAAGTAAAGTCATGATAGAGTAAAGAAGGATCGCCAGTCCCCCAAAAAATCAGGGTGTCGCCTGTGGACGGATCTCCTCGATGCGTATATCTGAGTGTCTCTGTAGAATCTTGCAGATAATGCAATGCCGTGTACAACGTCAGAATTTTAGTATTCGAGGCCGGCGTGAAGTACTTGTCAGCTTTGCGGCGATATAGCCATTTTGAACTTGCCGGATCATAGAGTGCAAATCCAAAATCGTGGTCCTGTAGCCCCTCTGTGCTTTTCAACTCCCGTGCGAGCCATGAGGCGCCGTCGCCCACAGCGATTTTGTGTGTGGAGCAGCTTTGGATGGCAAGCAAGGCCAATAGGCTCAGATACAGAAATGACTTTTTGAACATGGGGTAAATATGGGATATTTGGCTTGGATTTTAGATTTAATGGCACACAGATTTTACTGATGCAAGAGGTTCTCACGGATTTTATTTGGTGGGTTAATCGTCAGTGGATAGTGTTTTGTTGCAAGGCCGGACGCACCATGTTTTCATGGTTTGTCTCTGTGCCATACATCACATATTGATTATCATATATGCACTACCTTGCGGCCCGTTATTTATTCACTAATCCTGCAAATTTTGAAATCAAAATGGAGTATAAATTAGCAACAGATTGGACCTCAGGCATTGCTTTTGAGACAGAAGTCGATGGCTTCACTCTTGCAATGGACTCGCCCGTTGAAGGCAAAGGAACAGGACCTTCCCCAAAGAAACTGATGATCGTCAGTCTTCTAGGATGCACCGCTATGGATGTCGCATCACTCATGCAAAAAATGCGTGTTCCTTTTACTGCATTTCGCGTGGAAGCGGTCGCACCCCTGACGGATGAGCACCCTAAGGTGTTTAGCTCGATTCACCTCAAATATATCGTCACTGGTCAGGATATCAAGCGTGATAAGGTTGAGAAGTCGATTAATCTTTCGCAGGACAGGTATTGTGGCGTGTCGATCATGCTGAAGAAGCATTGTCCGGTGACCTGGGAGCTGGAGATACTGGATAATTGATATGAGTTGCTAGCGATGCGGGATGCTTGGTACTCGGAACTCGGTGCTGGTTTGGGGGGATGCGGGATGGGTCGTTCAACTGATCTCTTTATCGTGATTCTTAGTTCTTGATTCAAGATTCATGATTCTGACTTCAAGCATCTGCAAGATGCGTCATGCCCTACCACCAACCAAGCACTTTCCACCACAACAGGCCGACGCTAAACCAAACTGCCAAGTGGAACAGTGAAACGATAAACCCGACGTTGAACCACTTGGGTGCTTTGACATAGCCCAGGCCGAAGTAGATGATAATAGGCCCTGAAGAGTAGTTGGTCGTACACCCACACAGACAGGAGAAGTAAGCAAAGACCGCCACCGCAAGCATAGGCTGACCGCCAGCAGCCAGACATACACTGAGGAATGGAGCCAGGACAGCCGAAATGTGAGCAGTCAACATTGAAAAGGCATACATCGAATAGAAATAAACGATACCCAGGACGATAATCACCGTGAACCCATCCAGTCCGGATACTGCAGAGTTTAAATTATCCACAAACCATTGAATGAATCCGTAATCCAATAAGAGGTTTGCCATTGTTAATAAGCCGCCCAGCCAGATCAACGTATCCCATGCCTTTTCGTTTTTAATAACATCGCTATAGGTCTGGGTATTCGTCAATAGCAACAGAAGCACTCCTATCCATGCAACGAGTGTCGTCCCCATTCCATGGATAAATTTTGTACTCCACAGTACCAGTAGCAGAATGAGTACGGCGAGCATCACCTTTTCGTTGCGGCTCATTGGACCCATCTTCTCCAATTCGCTTTGGGCTTTCTTCTGCGCGGCCTTCCCGTCGCTGGCAGCAGGTTTTGCCAACATGTAGATCAACTGTGGCAATAATAACAGAGAAACCAGGCCAGGAACAATTGACCCAAGTGCCCATGTGCCCCAACCGAAATCAACACCGAATATATCATTTGCAGCTTTCGTAACAAGTGGGTTAGCCGCCATGGCCGTCATGAACATTGCTGAGACAACCAGGTTGGCATGTCCCCCTACAAGGGATAGATATCGACCAGAATCATTATGACCAGTAGAATCGGTAGGGCCCATAGATTGGGCCAGGGAATTTACAATAGGTGCAAGAAGTCCTCCGCCTCTTGCCGTATTGGATGGAATGACCGGGCCAAGAATAAACTCTGACGCACAGACAGAATAGGCTACTCCTTTTATGGATTTGCCAAGTTTGCTAGCCAGCCACAAAGCTACTCGCCTGCCGAATCCGGAATCGAGGACGGCACCCGCCAAAAGAAAAGCGGCGATCACAAGCCACACCGTGGAGTCACCATACCCAGTCAGAGATTCTTTTATGGATACGGTCCCTGTTGCAACCAGTACGAACAGGCCAATAAGCACCATCATCCCCATCGGATATGGTCTGATAATAAAGCTGGCAATGACTGCTATGAAAATTGAAAACAGGTGCCAGGTCTGCGATGGCACATCAAACATGCCGTCCATCATCCACAACGATGCAGCTATTAAAATGCAGAGTGCAAACTTTACAATCGGTCTATTAAAAGCTGCCATATCTATCTTCTCTTCTTTTCATCTTCCAATTTCCAACATCATCATCCAGCGCTCATCTTATTAAAACGCCACTCACTCAACCGCTTTAGCCTGTTAAGCACGTTTGCTGTGACTCTGTTATGAATCATTTCCCATATCCAGTTAACCAATTTCATTTTTGACCATTTTTCTTTCCCAAAGAAATTGAATCCCGTCATGATAAAGAGCTGTGAAGCCTCTTCCTCGTGCAGTTCAATAATTGAAGATCGCACGTACATGGCGAATACACCGATGGGATATCCTCCACTGCATTTATACAATAAAAACCGTGCATTATCAGGACTCGTTTCATCTGGAATCTTTTGAAATCTGATCACGTCCATATTGAATAATGGCGTAATATTTGTCCCCGTTAGCCATCTCAGCCAGGAGGGAAATTTTGTCCATCCGAATAAATGGATATCAATATGCTCTAGCTTGTCGTGTACCTTTGTCACTTTGGCAATATTATTGGGCCAACATGTTGACTCCCCGCTCCAATTCAAAAGTTCTTCGAAGACATACTTTGCCGGTGCGTTCACACCTATTTTATGGATATTTAATATCTTGTATTCTTCAACGCCCACACCCAGGCGCTGCAATATCCTGTAGCTATAATCTTTCCGTGCGGCAAGTGAATCAAATTTTATAATTGTTGACTTTTCCGGCTTGTGCAAAATATAGTGATTCACATCCGACAAAGGCCAATTGCTGCTCGTAGGAGGTGTCAGCATTCTTGAATGTGCGTGTACGCTACCGTATTCAGATCTGCCCTCATGTTGACTTTCAATTGACATTACATCATTGCTAGTGTCGTATGCGCTAGCCAATGCTTCTTCATATGTCAGGAGTTCAAATGGAATGATCTTTTGTATTTCCTTGTTCCGACATACCACATCGTGGGCGCAGCTTTCCATTAAAGATTTTATAAGTGTATACTTGACTGGTGTGAAGAAGCTTGTAATTCGTGCATACAAATTCAACGGAAAGAAGACAGACCCAATAAACAAGGGGTTCCGGTCGATTAAAACTGCCTGATATTTGAGCATCATCCGATAGTTCAAAACCGTACTGCCGCCTATATCATATGTCTGTCCACTGGTCGCATCATTTTCGAGGCATCCTATGAGGTATCGGAGCACATCTCGAATCGCAATAGGTTGACAATTTGTATTTGCCCAACGTGGGATTAAGAAAACAGGGCAATTCTGCATCAAGTATTTAATGATTTGGTAGGAAGCACTTCCAGAGCCAATAATCACGGCTGCCTTGAGAAATGTGACAGGAGTTTTTCCTTTGCGGAGTATATCTGCCACCATAAATCTGCTTTTAAGGTGTGCAGACAAAGCAGCTTTTGAATCACCCAGACTTCCCAGGTAAATAATCCTTTTGAGGTTTTTCTCCCCGGCAACTTTTGAAAAATTCTGAGCCGCCTGATTATCTGTATCAATGAATGTATTTGAGCCTGAATACATGGAGTGAATAAAATAATAGGCAAAATCAATTCCGTCCAGTGCCTCACTCAATCCTGAATAAGAGAGCACATCAGCCTGCACGATTTCAGCTCCGGGCCAGCGACTCTTATCGACTTGATTTTGTGATCGCACCATCACCCTGACCGCATATCCCCGCCCTATTAATTCCGGGACAAGCTGTCCACCGATGTAACCCGTAGCACCGGTTACCAGAATTTTTTGTCGGGTGTCATGGGCGGCAGGAAATTTACTTGAGAGCTGATTGACATGTTCCTCCATATCCTGATTTCAATCAATGACTATCCTTTCTGTATCATCAAGGTAGTCAATCCAAAGGCAATGTCAGATAGATTTCGTTGCTTTCTATCTGGTGCAAATCTCAAGGTCATTATTCAAAGGTTGAGAAGTATAATGTGGCATGGAGTCATCACTCATCACACTCTGCCAGTTTTACAATGAGCTTCCCATTCACCGGAAGTAGAAACCCGGGGGTAAGTGTGACTGTTTCACCGGCCTGATAATTGATATTCGTATTGGAATTTCCCGAATAGATGCGATTGCTATTGATAAGTGTATTGGCTTTATAGACCTGAGTACCTTCCGGGCTGGGATTGCCGGACTCGAGCAATGTGTACACATCAGGGCATCCATCGTGTAAAGTCGATCGATAGATTCCACGGCCGTAAGTACCGGCAGTAATGATGTTGTACTCACTATTGATTTCGAGATCCATGACAATCACATCAGGTAGCCCATTCCGGAATTCTTCCCAGGCCCCGGTTTCAAAATCTCTGTAGAAAACACCGGCATCTGTTCCGATGTACAATGATTGTTGATTTCCAAGTTTGCCACGGACGATTGTATTCACCGGAAGGTTGGGCAGAGTCCCGGAGATATTGGTCCAGTTCACGCCCCCGTCAGTGGTCATGTACACCTTTTGACCAGATGCGTACCCGGAAAAACATACCCATGCGATATTCGAGTTGGTGGTTTCAATAGCGATATCGCTCAATTGCGCAGTGCCTAACGGCAGGTTTGAGTTCAAATTATTCCAAACGGGTGTAGTGGCATAGACATTGGTCGTGCGCCAGATATTACCGGCGGTGCAGAAGTAAACTCTACTGCGATTGGATGGGGCTTGAGCTATAGACCTGATGTCTGCTCCTCCGTTGAATATCCTGGTCCAGGAAGCACCTTTGTTGTAACTCCGCCACAGGTCATCATAGCCCGAGTACAATGTATCGGGATTGGTCAGATCCAACACGTACGGGGTCACCCAATTGTCCCATCCTTCACTATTCGAGTTTTTAGGATTGGCAGGGTTGAAAGTCAGACCACCGTCATCGGTACGCTCGATCCACCCATCCTGGCGACAAGTATAAGCCACATCGGAGTCGTCGGGATTTATCCGGCAGAGCATACCGTCAGCGCCACGGACATGTGTATAAGTCCCTCCTTGCCATTTGTTGCAACCGTTGTCTTGCGTACCACCGTATACGAGGTCGTAATCCTCTGGAGTTGTCGAAATCCCGTAAAACGTCGCGATCTCCATCCCTGTGGTGATATCCGACCAGGTCACACCATGATCATCAGATTTGTAAATACCACCATCTGATGCACAATACAGATCGCCACTGAGCGGGTTGTACTGGAGGTCGTTGATATCGGAATGTGTGTATTCCCAGTTGGTAGAATCCTGACGCCAGAATGAAGACTGCGTAAACGAACTACCTGAATTATTGGATCGCCATACATTGATACCGCCGGCAATCACATTCACGAGATTTATTGGATCCCATGCGAGACGATTGTTCCGATAGGGTTGTGAAAAGCCACCTCCTCCGATATTCCCACCAAGAATATCCGTAGCACCATTGTTCGTAACAGACCAGGTAGATCCCTGATTTACTGACAGAAAAAGTCCGTCAAACGCAGGGCCACTTGTTTTGTCACCAAACATGGCAAAAACAAGATTTGGTAACAATGG
>QMOR01000139.1 GCA_003648285.1 Bacteroidota bacterium | reverse complement strand
ATCCAGCGCATACTCAATATCGTCATACTCATACTCTACATAGGTTCGATCAGAAGAGACGATCTGCGAAATCATCAATGTGGCGTCTTCACTTCTCCCCCAGGATATCAACTCACTGTCAGGACAATACTCTGCAATACTCTGTGCGATAAATGGATCATGGGCAGGATATGCAACGACTTTGGCATTTGCAAAAAGCGCACATTTTTCCTTGAGTTTTTCTTCCCTGCTTTTGAATCCCGCATCATGTGCATCTCCCAAATGGGTAAGAATCCCAATATCAGGGCGAATGACCTGTTCGAGGCGTTCCATCTCACCTGCTTCTGATACACCAGCCTCGAAAATCGCAAGATTATGTCCAGAATCCATGAGCAAGACAGATAGCGGTACACCAATCTGCGAATTATAACTGCGCGGACTTTTAACGATATGATAATCGGCGAGCAGCAATTGAAAAAGCCATTCTTTGACCCACGTCTTGCCATTACTGCCAGTGATGCCTATGCAAGGGATACTAAATTTTTGACGATACGCGATCGCCAGCTCCTGAAGTGCCTGTATCGTATCATCTACAACAAACACATTTGACTCTTCAAGCGAGCTAAGAATAAACCCTGCATCACGCACAAAATCACTATTCAACACGAAATTGCGCACGCCCAGAGCATGGGCTTCCTTCACAAACTTATGTCCGTCAGTTCTCTTTCCTTCTATTGCAATAAACAAGGTCTCGCCACCATGTACAATCTGCCGGCTATCGATGACGACATGATTTAACCCGAGGTCGGCATTGAAAATGACCGCCTTGCGAGGCTGAAAGACTGAGTTTAATTCAGAAGCGACAAACATCAAAGCAAATTAAGGCAGTTTATTGATAAGCGTGAGATATTGAAATCCTTCCTGCTAATAACGTGACATGATCCGAACTTGATATTCGGTAATCTACTGTTATCTCAATTGAATGCATTACACACCGAGCCCAGAAGGCCAGCAACATGAAAATGAAATGGGTTGACCTATTTGAAAGAAATCCCGCGATTTATAAATCAAATCCAATATCCGGTCTGAAATATTTCCCGTCATACCGAATCTGATCCGCCATGGCATTGCTACCAGCAAGGGCCGATTGCATATCTGTACTCAGCGTAGTTGCAGCTACAACACGACCACCGCTCGTCACCAGTTCACCTTTGGCAAAATTGGTGCCCGCATCGACAAACTTGGTGCCCGCATGAAAGATCAGACTTCCTTCAGATATTTCCGGGAGGTTGATTGACTTGCCTTTCTCGTATAAACCGGGATAACCGCCTGATACGCAGACCACAGCCGTCGCAGTGCGTGGATCCATCTCTATCTTCTGATCACCAATCGTCCCGTCCTTCAACGACAGAAATAAATCCAGGAGATCATTTTTTAGACGCGGCATGACGACCTGTGTCTCAGGGTCTCCCATTCTGCAATTGTACTCGATCACAAACGGATCTCCACCGACCATGATCAGACCGATAAACACAAAACCTGTATAATCCATTCGCTCCGCAGCAATACCATTGATCGTAGGATCAACAACCCTGTCAATCACTTTCTGCATCAGCACATTGTCAACAAACGGCACAGGCGAAACAGAACCCATGCCACCTGTATTGAGGCCGGTATCACCCTCGCCAATCCGCTTATAGTCCTTTGCAATCGGCAGTATTTGATAGTCCTTCCCATCAGTAAGGACAAAAACAGAAAATTCAATGCCATCCAGAAACTCTTCGACAACAACCTTCGCCCCTGCCGCTCCAAACTTACCATCGAGCATCTGATCAAATTCAGAAATAGCCTCTTCAGTCGAGGCACATATAACCACGCCTTTTCCAGCAGCCAATCCATCTGCCTTCAGTACGATTGGCAGGTCGTGATTCCGCAGATAGGACTTGCCCTCTTCCCGGGTCTCCGGCGTAAATTTCCGATACCCCGCTGTCGGAATATCGTATTTCGCCATAAACTCCTTGGCAAATGCCTTGCTCCCCTCAAGCATCGCGCCCTGTGTTGCCGGACCAATGCACAATACGTTTGCTAATGCAGGATTTTCTCTAAAATGATCTACGATTCCTTCGACAAGTGGGGCTTCCGGTCCAATGACAAGAATATCGATATCCTTCTCAAGGCAAAATTTGCCCACCGCACTGAAGTCCATCGGATCGAGTGTGACGTTCGTTCCAACGTCCTGTGTTCCACCGTTTCCGGGAGCGATATACAAGCTTCCGCATTGTTCGGAGAGGTGCATTTTCCAAGCGAGGGTATGCTCGCGACCACCGCTTCCCAATAAGAGTATGTTGTGTTTTGACATGTCAGATATTATGGGGCAAATTTACGCAATAATACCCCTACATCCGAAGCAAGTATTATCCTTTAAAAATCAATACTGATCCTCAGTTGACCACCCAGGCCCTTTGCAATTTTTTGCAAGGTCGAAATTCTGACATCGGTATCGGCACGCTCAATTCTGGATATGTGAGGCCGTTTGAGATGTACTTTCTGAGCAAGCTGTTCCTGTGTGAGGTTAGCGCGCCTTCTGGCATCCTTCACCATTTCAGCAACCATAAAAGCCTGAGCTTTGTTCCTGAACTGCGAACGTTTGTCTGTTCCCTCTTTGCCATACTTTTTATTCAGGTGTTCTGCTATTGATTCAGGATTTTTCTTTTTCATCGTAATATGCTTGTCTTAATCTTTTTGCTTTGTTAATCTCTTTGCGATTCAACTTCTATCCCCTTTTCTGAATACCATGCAACAGAATCACAAGGCTGTTCTTGTCGAAAAAACAAAATATACGATAGATATTCCCACCCCTTTCTACCCTGATTTCATAGATTCCATTCTCAAGATGCTTAAAGAATTTCTTAGGTACCTGATCAGAAATCAACATGATTTCAAACACGTAATCTATCTTCTCCTTTACACTTTCAGGTAACGCATGATAGAACTTCCAAAAGTAATCCCGATATGCTTTAAGCAATCTAATCATAAAACGTGGATGTAACGAATAAGTTCCATTTGTGTGGTTATTGCGAATGAATAAAAATCGACTTATGGGAGATGATATGCCATTAAATGGTTATCGAATTAAGAGAATTTTAGTGCTCTAAAGCCTTTTTCCTGGCTGTGAAATTCACGCGGTCGAGGAGTTCCGCTGTATTGGGAATTTCAGCTCATCAACAGAATATCCAGTAGCGGAGGTGGATGAAAACACATACCCAGATATGATCTAACCCCGGGGTGCATTACTGGGAAAAACTGAGTCAAAAGGCAACATGGAAATTTGGCACCCTGTCGGGAGAATCACTACCTTTCATCCATGTGGCAGGAAAAAGACAACGCATTACAAGCGGCATTTACATTTGCTGATTTCTCACAGGCATTTGCTTTTATGACCGAGATCGCAATCGTCGCCGAGAAACAAAATCATCATCCCGACTGGTCAAATGTCTGGAACAAGGTTTCATTCAAATTGAATACGCATGATGCAGGTGGCACGGTTACCGACAAGGACCGTAAACTCGCGGAGGCGATCTCAGCTACGGCCAAACGATACAAAAGCGAGCATTAACATGGCATTGCAATCCAAATTGCCGAATATCGGCACGAATATCTTTTCGGTGATGTCAGCGATGGCACGTCGTTACGATGCAATAAACCTGTCGCAAGGATTTCCAAACTTCGACTGTGATCAGGGACTCAAGGATCTTGTGATGGAAAACGTCGAGGCAGGTCGTAATCAATACGCGCCAATGCCAGGTATCCCCGAATTGCGCGAGATCATTGCAACAAAAATCGGGACTCTGTACAACGCCGACGTGGATCCCGATTTAAATATCACGATAACCGCGGGCGCGACACAGGCAATCTATACCGCCATCGCTACTGTGATCCGAAAAGGGGACAATGCCATCATTTTTGATCCGGCTTACGATTGCTATGCCCCATCTGTGTTGAGCTTTGGAGGTACAGTGACTCCTATTGCACTGCGGGGCCCGAATTTTGCAATTGACTGGGACGAGGTGGAAGAGAAGATTACTCCCGACACCAAAATGATCGTGATCAATACACCTCACAATCCACTCGGCAGGGTCCTCAAAGAGCAGGACCTTGACAGACTGGAGCAGATCGTATATCGTCATGACGACCTCTATGTACTGAGCGACGAGGTCTACGAGCACCAGATCTACGATGGCCTGGAGCATCAGTCAGTACTCCGTCGCCCGGGTCTCAGTGAGCGCAGTTTTGCCGTCTATTCTTTCGGAAAGGTCTTCCATATCACCGGTTGGAAGGTAGGCTATTGCGTCGCACCTGAGCATTTGACAACCGAATTCCGCAAGATGCATCAGTTCATCACTTTTGCAGTCAATACGCCCATGCAATATGCCCTGGCCGCTTTTCTTCAAGACGCGAGCAAGTACATGGCGTTGCCAGATTTTTTTCAGGCTAAACGAGACTTGTTCAAAAACCTGATGGCCGACACAGAATTCGATTTGCTCCCATGCGAGGGGAGTTATTTTATGCTTGGAGATTATAGCAGGATTAGTGACCTCGACGATATGGCATTTGCGGAATGGTTGACACGTGAGCACGGCGTTGCCACAATTCCACTATCTCCATTTTATTCCACCCCGCCCGATCAGAAGATTGTACGATTTTGCTTCGCTAAAACAGATGATGTTTTACAAAGTGCAGCAAGCAAGCTTAGTTTAGTCATCAACGAGTAACAATTTCACACCCTGACATTGTCAGAACCTGACTTACTGTGTATTGTAGTCTCAAATCCAATTCTTGTTCTGGATGCTTGCCCATCCCTCGCCTTTTTGTCTTCAATAAGTTTTCTGATATAATCAAATAACACCCGGATTTCACCACTCTGCCCTTCAATTTTTCCATCCATCTGTTCGACTCTCAGTAGCAATTCCTTATGCTTCATGAGGAGTTTTCTCATTCGTGTAAAAAGTCGGATAATCTGGATATTTACATCAATGGCCCGCTCACTACTCAGCACACTTGATAGCTGGGCAACACCCTGCTCTGTAAAGGCCATAGGCACATATCTGCTACCACCCCATCTTGAGGTGCCAAATTGGCACCTCAAGTCATCGATCTCCCCTTTGTTCAATTCAAACATAAAGTCTTTAGGAAATCGCCTGATATTTCGTCTTACCTGACGTTTGAGATATTTTGTTTCCACACCGTACATCTCTGCCAGATCTCGGTCAAGCATCACTTGTTCATCTCTAATGATCAATATCTTCCTGGCGATTTCACCTTCCTGTATTGCAGCGACATCCTTCATGATGCAAAAGTGATGCTGACTGAGGAATATTCCTAAGGAATAATTATCGTATTTGGAAGTCTTTACAAATTACCTTCGAGGGAGTCCATTCCCGAAGAGATGCCCTTGGCATGGACAATTGCAAGCTGTCAATTATCATTTACGCATACGCCCTCACATCCTTCCCCTCCATATAATTGATAAAGGCACGGTTTATTACCCGCACACCTCCGCTGGTCGGAAAGTCTCCCGAAAAATACCAGTCACCCGTGTGATTAGGGATGGCTTCGTGTAATGCATCAAGCGTCTGATATATCACCTCAACCTTGGGCTCTATGCCCTCCGGAGTGACGATTTGCGCAATTTTTGCTGAAATTTCCTCATCAGTAAAAAGTCCGTAAAGTTCAGGTACATAGTTTTGCATTTCCTCCCGGGGCAATCCTTCCTGCAACTTACATTTGTCAAATACCCGTGTGAGTTCATCTTCCATTCCACGCTCTTTCAGCAATTCGACAAGGGCGCGAAATGCGACGAAGTCTTTCATCTTGGACATATCGATGCCGTAGCAATCCGGATACCTGATCTGAGGGGCTGAAGAGACAATAATGATGCGCTTTGGATAAAGCTTTGATACAATTTGAATAATACTATCCTTAAGGGTGGTACCCCTTACGATCGAATCGTCGAGAAGCACAATCGTGTCAATTTCGTTTTTAACAATACCGTACGTGACATCATATACGTGTGAAACCATCTCTCCCCGCACAACAGAATCAGCAATAAATGTGCGCAATTTGGCATCTTTCACTGCGAGTTTTTCGATACGCAGCCTGTTGGCTAGAAGCTCATCCAGTTTTTCCTTGGTGAGATCATCTTTGTTCTTGAGTATCTCATCGCTCAGGCGCTTACCCATCACATCATGCATCCCGTCAATCAATCCTTGAAATGCCACTTCCGCAGTATTCGGAACGAAAGAGAAAACAGTGTTTTTAATATCGTAATCGACAGCCTCCAGGACGCGCGGTGCAAGCAATTCGCCGAGCCGTTTGCGCTCAAGGTAAATATCGCGATCAGTCCCGCGACTGAAGTAGATCCGCTCAAAGGAGCAAGACTTTCGCTCCAGAGGTTCGGTGTAGGGTAGTTCAGATATCTCTCCGTCTTTCTTGATGATCAATGCATGACCTGGCTTGATCTCCTGTATTGTATTCCATCTGACCCCCAAAGCTGTCTGTATGGGAGGGCGCTCTGAAGCTACGACGACGATCTCGTCATCCTGATAATAATATGCCGGACGAATACCATGAGGATCCCGAATGACAAATGCATCACCATGCCCGATCATCCCAGCCATCACATATCCCCCGTCAAATTTCTTGCACGCTCTGCGCAGAAATCTCTGAATATCGAGATGCTCGATGATATGCTCATTGATTTCCTCATTATCATAACCATCTGCCTTAAACCAATTGTAAAGCCGCTGGACCTCATCATCAAGAAAATGCCCGAGTTTCTCAAGCACAGTTACCGTATCAGATTTTTCCTTGGGGAACTGTCCAAGCGCAATAAGCTCATCAAACAATTCGTCGACATTCGTCAGGTTAAAATTGCCAGCCAGGACGAGATTTCTCGTGATCCAGTTGTTGAGGCGCAAAAACGGATGACATGCCTCGATCGTGTTGACGCCATGTGTACCGTACCTGAGATGCCCCATCAGCAACTCGCCCGTAAAGGGTTTGTTCTCTTTGAGCCATGCGGCGTCCTTCATCTGATCCGGCGTCACATCATCAAAATGCTTGAATACTTTTTGAAACAAATCCCGCAAATACTGTGGATCGTTGGTTCTTTTCCGGCTGATATACCTCGAACCCGGTGGTGGATCCAGCTTGATCGTAGCAATTCCTGCCCCATCCTGCCCTCTGTTGCGTTGCTTCTGCAGCAGTAGTTGCATTTTGTGCAGACCGTAAAGGGCCGAACCGTACTTATCGCGGTAAAAATCAAGTGGTTTGAGAAGGCGAATGAGTGCTATTCCACACTCATGTTTGATTTGATCACTCATGGCTTTCTTCTAAGATGCAAAAGTAGACTTATTTTCTGTCCCTCGCCCATATCCCGGCGACAATCAGGTCTGGATTAACATTTGATGTTTTATATACATCAGTCAACGGCAAAAGTTCAAGTGTGGCTTGGGAGTCACTCCATTTTACAATGGATAGAACACCACATGAGGATATTCACAGCTACCGCACAGGGTCCCCTCTACAACTGCATCCTGAACTGGCGAGGACACATCTTCTCCAACCATGTTTCAGTTAAATTTGGATTTATTAACCATTTGGTTTAACTTTATGGTTAATATGCGAGAGTCAACTGAATTACACATACTGAATACCGCACGTAAGCACTTTGTCAGCAACGGATTTGCCGGTACGCGTATGCAGGGGATCGCAGATGAAGCCAAAATCAACAAAGCCTTGCTTCACTACTATTTCCGTTCAAAAGCAAAACTCTACGAGGAGGTCATCGACTCAACGCTGAATACGCTCATCCCCCCACTGGTAGAAGCAATGGGTGAATCGGGGTCATTCGCTGTGCGTCTTGACCGCATTATAGATGCCTATATCACAAACCTGATCAAGCATCCCGATATTCCAATTTTTATCGTCTCGGAATTATCGCAGCGTCAGGAGAGCTTTATCGAAAAAATCAAAAAGAGGACCGATTTTTTTCCGGCAGTCCAGTCATTCATAATTCAAATGTCAATCGAAATGGAAGAAGGCATCATTCGCAAAATGGCGCCGATGCATCTATTTCTCAATATCGTCGGCTTAATCGTTTTCCCGTTTATCGCAAAGCCTATTTTTCAAACAGTACTCAATGTTGAGCAAAGTGAATTCGAAGATCTTATGCACGAAAGAAAAGAAGTAGTTATGGAGTTTATTCATGCTGCACTTAAACCTGTTTCTT
>QMOR01000138.1 GCA_003648285.1 Bacteroidota bacterium | reverse complement strand
GGCTTGGGTACTTTCGACCCGTGCTTCCAGTGCTGCATTCGCATCCTGAAGCTTTGAGATCGGCAGGTGCCACGCATTGTTGTGCATACCGACGATCGCCTGGACGAATTTGAACCCTTTCGAGGCGTCGTTTTGCCAACTGCGGCCGACTGCCCGTGCCAAATGGGCTGAAGTGACATCTGCTTCGGATACAGCGATGCCATAGCCTGCCTTCGAGGGATGAGATATGATGAAGTCGCCGACATGCACTGGCCCCATGACCTTTACTGGTACCTGACCGATGAAAGCCACGTTGTTGCCAAGATGCTCAATGCTTTCGTCAGGTGCATTACCCCGGACGATAGGTGCTCGGGACACCACCATTATCTGCTCGGCATCGTCCAGACACAATGAAATCTTACCTCCTTTTACACCTACGATATCCCCGTAACTCATGTTTTCCTTGGGATCCACCCTCTCCAACCACTCGGCATAATCGCCATGGCCCGACTCGTAAAGAACACCAATGTTGTTGAACGCACTTACATAATTATAAATGTCCAGGCCAGCCAGCACAGCATTTCCGAGGATGACTGCCCCTGCCGAAAAAATGCCGATCACGTTTCCTGCAAAGTTCAGGGCGTTTCCTTCGGCAATAAAATGCCTCAAGTGGAATTCTGCAATATTCTCACCTGTGATAGATCCGAGCTTTCGACCGTCCTTGTCCACAAACGTGACAAACTCGTTGTAAGAAGACAATACACTAATGTTCTCTGCCGTATCCTCTTCGATCATCACCGGAAACTTAAGGACCAGCGAATTGAGGGGGTTGGGGTTGGGGCATACAAACTCTCCAATGTGCGTGGGAGCCTGAAATTCGGGGAAGAGGGGAATGTTCTCGTCTATATTCACAGAGATTGTGGCATTGTCCAGCGTCCCAATGGCGCTTGCTATCTGGTCATATCGACTCTCGGCCGTGGAGTTGAATCCATTGACATTGCTGTTGAAAGAGCTGAATGCGTTGTTGATAGGGCTAACAAGACCTGAACCTACACCAGAATAGGATATGCTGGGTATGTGTGGCACATTTGGGAAGTTGGCCGGCATATTGGGCAGATTCGGCAGTACGATCGTCGTATCTATATCGAGCGCAAGGGAATCCAGTCCATAATCGTTCACAAGGTCGTTTACCAGGTCGACGATAATCTCCGAGCCTTTGCACACAGCGCCGATCAGCTCGTCGTCAATACCGAGTGCTGTGGCTATTCCTGTATCGCTCATCATGCTGCTGAGTGAAATATCGGCGAGGTTGATCTCGCCGCCGTTCATAATAAAATGATAGGCAGAATCCGCGATACCATTCAGGAAGTTGAGTACGGCAGTATCGATCGTCAGAGTTGGCTTGAAGAAACCCAAGTCGTTCGAAAGTGGATGGGTGCCACCGATCTTGATCATCAATCCATGTCCATCAGCGCTGCGGTTTTCGACAAGTGCGACATGACCGCTGTCCACATCAGCTGATACGTGGAGTTTCTTCTGGGGTGAAGATGTCCCTACGCCTACATTCCCTTGTGGGGTGATGCGCATCCGTTCGGCTAGCACGGTATCCCTGGTTGAAAACCTCAGGTCACCGGAATCATCCGAGAGTGCATTATATGATTGAATGCTTGAGCCAACGTAGTCCGCACTCCCTGAATTATTATCATAGTTTTCAAAATCAATTTCAGCAAAGGGGTTAGCATCCCCACTACGAACTCCCCCAATTGAAATCCTTCGTGAAATCCCGCTTACAGCTGATCCACGATTTACTATGATATCGCCACCTGCAACATGCAGTTTTTCATTCGGTGACGATGTGCCGATACCTACATTGGCAGCGCTGCCAAGAACGAGGCTGTTGCTTGTATTCACAACTGCATTGGAACCCAACGCTGTTGCATTCGATAAAGTATCATACGCAACATCAGCTTTGTAACCGATTGCTGTGTTAAAACTTCCAGACGTATTCGAATAAAGCGCTCTATAACCACTCGCAATGTTGTGATTTCCAGTGGTGTTCGAATAAAGAGCTTCCCGTCCAATTGCCACGTTGTTGCCTCCAGAGATATTCGAATAAAGTGATTGTGAACCACTCGCAACGTTATCTCTTCCCGTGGTATTCGAATAAAGCGATAGTGAACCACTCGAAACGTTATTGAATCCTGTGGTATTCGAATGAAGTGCCTCATAGCCAATGGCTGTATTTCTGTTGCCGATGGTATTAGAGTCTAGTGTCCCATAGCCAATTGCCGTATTGTTGTTTCCACTGATGTTACCCCGGAGTGCATGGTATCCCAAAGCACTATTCCCGAAACTTGTTTCACTGCTAGAAAGGGTTGAGTCGCCGATGGCCACATTCTGATTGTCGGTCAAATCATCATTTGTGCCTGCCCCCAGGCCAACAAACACACTCTGGCCACTATTGACCACTTCCAGCCTGGCACCATCCATCCTAAAGTGTTCATTGCCATCAAGTGTAAATCGTATCATGTCTTCATCCGGATTCTGCTCTACTTCGATCCTTGTGTCTTGATCCAGGTCTGTCAGCCCACCACTTCGGGCTACCTCAATCCATACCGTATCTCTCCAAAACCAAAAGCCTTTTGTCGTGGTATCGAAGACCAACAGACCATTGTCCGCCATGGTCAGTCCCGGGACAGCCATCCGCTGCGGACTGCTCATCTTGCGGACGAGTACACCCTCTTCCCGGGCCTCGAGCAAGACATTGCCAGTACTATCCAGAACCAACATTTTGTTTTGGGAGACAGCTTCTGTCATGAAGAAGCAAAGCGTCAGGGCGACACTCAATCTTAAAATGTGAGATGAAAAAATTTGAGTAATCATCGTGATCGTTTGTTTAAGGTGACATAATGCTCGCAGTATCAACCTGCGTCATAGCAAAGGTGTTTGGTTATCGATACGACGACATGGACTGGATGCGCATTTACATGTACTGGATGCGCATTTGATGCATTATTTGGAAATGAACAGCATACGGGAGGCCTTGAGTTGCAGATTAAGACTACACTTCACTAGGCGGTGTGCCAAACTCCTGAGTATAGACTTTTGAAAAATATGACGGGTCGGAAAAGCCCGTATCATATGCCACCTCCTTGACAGACATGCCAGTCGTGAGCAGCAATTCCTGCGCCTTTTTTAAGCGCAACGCACGCAAGTACACAGAGGGGGATCTGCCTGTAAGCGCCTTAATCTTCCGGCCAAACTGGGACCGGCTCAAATTCAGTTCTCTGCACAACTCCCCGGGGCCATAATCAACAGAATCAAGATGTGCTTCAAACAGGGTTCGGACCTTCAGCACAAACACATCTTCTCTCTGAATGGCCGGATCCCTTGTTGAGGGAAGATCTATTCCACTACGATATCTCTCATGAAGTAGTTGGCGCGTTTTTAAAATGTTTTTTAAGCGGACGAGTAGTTCCTCCTTGTGAAATGGTTTGGCGAGATACGCATCGGCGCCGAAATTCAACCCGGCTATACGTGATTCTACATCTGATCTCGCGGTGAGCAGGACAATTGGAATATGGCTTGTCCTCATATCCCCTTTCACTGCCTCGCATAGCTCAAAGCCTGTCTTGCGCGGCATCATGACATCGCTGATGATGATGTCGGGGATGATGTCGAATGCTGCCTGAATTCCCGCTTCACCGTCATTCGCCATATGCACACGGTAATGCGGATCGAGACAGGCACGTAAATACTCCATGATGTCGGCATTGTCCTCGACAACTAATGCGAGTGGCAATTCCTCGTCCATCACTGCCTCTGGAGCGATGGCCTCCGAAGCGATGGCCTCCAAGGGGGTGTCATCACGCGTCAGCACTGCACGCAGGATCTCGGACGAATGCGGAGCGTTGCCTGCAGGTGCGAGATTCGTTATTGGCAAGGTCACAATGAACTGTGTGCCCTCATCTATCTGACTGATGACCTCAATGCGGCCGCCTAAAAGCTGTACGAGCTCTTTGGTAAGAGACAGGCCAATGCCCGTTCCGATATCCTCTTCTGTACGGTCGGTGCGAAAATACCTGTCAAAGACAAGATGCAATTGGTCGCCCGGAATGCCTACACCGCTATCTGAAACTTCGATTTGCAGCAATTCTCCCAGCTCACTTTGCGAATCCTTGATCACTGCAATCCGCATTGAGATAATGCCTTCCGTTGGGGTATACTTGATCGCATTGGACAAAAGATTTGACACGATACGCAGGAGTTTTTCCGAGTCGTGATCCATCGCGTAGTGTTCATGGGAAGATTCGAAACTCAGGATTTGGTCCCGGCTACTGCTCAGCGCCTGAAATTGCTCGAAAATGCTCCGCAAATACGGTATGACGTCTGCCTGGATCAAGTGAACCTTCATCTGTCCGGACTCCAGTTTGCGCAGGTCGAGAATCTGATTGACGAGGTCCAGGAGATTGGCGTTGCTGCGCCTGATCATCTGCGCTCCTCTCTCAAGCCATTTCTCAGGGTCTGTTTCGATCTGGTCGATCATACCGGAAATAATGGTAAGCGGTGTTCGGAATTCGTGTGAGATGTTTGCAAACAATCTCGATTTTGCCTGATCGAGATCCTTGAGCCGGGATGCTTGCTCTGCAATGACCAAATTGTCCGCGCTGATTTTGCTGGTGCGTTCAACGACTACTTTCTCCAAACGGATCCGCTCGGAGCGCTCCCTCATCGTCCATGCAATACCAAAGCTTGACAGAATTAAAAACAAGAGGACATAAAACCACGCCGTCTTGTAAAAAAACTGACCGACATGTATTGGAATGCCAATGGGATTTTTAGTCCACTTCCCCCGGTGGTCAATTGCCTTAATCTGAATTTCATAGTTACCAGCTGCCAGCTGATTGAGGTTGAGTTCCGGTCTGTTTCCGATATGGCCCCATACATCGTCAACAGGATTCTCCAAATCAACAATTCTAAAATAATAATTGGCGTCGTCCAGATTCATCAGATGTGAAATGCCAAACTTGAGATTGATATACCTGTCAGCTGCTGGAATCTGAATTGGATGCTCTCCTGAAAAAGTCGAATAACTTGTCTTGTTATTATTGGATTCAGCATCAAAATATGTGACTGATGAAAGGTATATTTTAATACTGTCTTTTAATCCAATTTCACTCTTAAGGGGAAGCGGATCAATGATATTGAGACCAGAAATCGAGCCAAATATCAAATTGCCTTTGTGATCCTTGAAGTACGAAAATCGATTAAATTCATTGGTACTGAGACCGTCCATCTCATGCAAGATCGCTCGCACATTCCCGTCGCTGGATAAAATATTAATTCCATCATACGTCGATACCCAGCAATCGCCATCGTCATCAAAGAGTATTCCTACGACGGTATTATTTGACAAGCCTGTTCTCTTTGTCAGAATGGATACCTCATGCGACTCCGGGTTATAAATTTGAAGACCGGAGGCATATGTTCCAATCCATAATCTTCCTTGATTGTCCTCTTCAATACAGATCATCCGCGCATCACCGAATCCATTGTCGATGCCGACATAACTGCAATCATTGTTCACCAGGTCAAGCTTCCAAAGTCCTTTAAGAGTTGCTATCCATATGATATCATTTCGCGCAACGTATATGTCGTTGACATATCCCTTAATTAAATCAGTGTTTGAATGAATGACAACTTCAGTGACTTGGCCTGATTTAATATGAAAGGTGTATGGTCGCTCTTCAAAAATGAATAAGATGCGTTCATCATCGATAAAGGCAAACTTATTAAAACCCTTTTGGATCTCATGCAAAACGAGTGTGCTATCATTTTGCAACTCCTGAAGAACGCCCCTGGCTGAAAAAAATACACTTCCTCCGGCGCCCGGTATAAAATCAGAGAATACTAAATTCCGAACATTTGCACTTTGCAATTTTAACACCTTGACATCACTGATGGTCCAAGCACTGTCAGCGGTGAAAATCACCGGATAGTCGCTCTCACTGACTACTACATATTGCTTTGTAGGTAGCTGGCAAATGCCCCTGGTCCTGGTTGTCTGAAGAATCGTATTGATTTGGTCAGTATACTTCACGTCGGCTATACCCAGGCCGGATTCTGAAAACACGATCACACCTCTATAAAAGTCAAGACTTTGAGCGCTTCTCAAGGATTCGGAAGGAGCACCTGTACGAGCAAATATTGACTCAATAATCGGATTATAATCCCATACATCTCCTGAAGCGCCGACAAGTACTGCCCGATCTATGGCCGGCCGATAGCGTGCATATATGAGCAGATTGCCTGATTTGTCAGGTGTAAGCATGACATGTTCAAGGTATCCCGGGATATCTGCATCATCCAGTACCACAGTTCGAGAATCTATGTGTTCGGTTGATGGGTCAAGGGTAATGAGCTTTTCCAATGCGCCTAAATACAATTGTAATTTGCCATTAACACCTATTGCCAGATCAACAGATATAGCCCTCGTGACAAGGGTATTCAAGTCATCCGTGATCAGATCATCAAGCCTGTATTCCTGAAGTACTCCCGTTTTGAGATTTACCCTGACGAGCTTTCCAAACTTATCTCCGAGCGGTGTGTTGCGATCAATATCAGTTCTCCTTGGGGAGATATAACACCATACGTCCTTACCCACAACCACAGGCAATTTGCTCGATACAGGTCGATCCAATTCCCATTCAGCAACCAATTCTACGGTCTCTTTTCTATGCACATAGACAGCATGCCTGTAGCTACTTCTTCCAAAAAGAACAAGCTCACCTCCTTCATCAAGGCCCTGATGCGTTATGGCGATGCTACTGTCTCCCAGGGACCAATAGTCCATACGTCCAGAGACCGGGTCAAACTCGAAGAAATCATCGGACTCTCTGAAATATCCGAATAGGATACCCTCTTTTGTGATGCCTGAAAGGTGTGCCTGGCCTACAATAGAATCGGGGATGATGGTCGGATCCAGATAACGCGTTTCGGTACCATCGAATACGTAGAAATTGAAGGTGCGATGCTCCTCCTGCATGAAACATGAATTGACCCAAAGTCGACCGGCATTGTCCACAACACCCGAATTTGTACATGTGACGGTGAGTCCGTTCTCTATGTCATAATTGCTTACATGACCAGCAATGAGTGGTGGGTATGACCGATTATCCTGCGCCAAAAGAAACAGGGATTGAACAAGAAGGAAGGGAAGTAGAAAGTATCGCAAATTGGTAGCTGTCTATGAAATCCAGTTAAGGCGAAGTATCAACTTACGGGTGAGCGGGGATAGGTGCTTTCAGGTAAAATGGGCAGATGCCGGTATGGGTTCCATGATTGATTTTTGAGATTGTAAAAATGTAGTGCGTGAACAAGATAATAAATATCCAGCCAGCATTGATTCGGCGATAATCCGCTAAGACAAGACGGCCAGCAGGCGATCCCATGATTGCAAATTTTAGGACTAGCCAGACAAGTTTATTTTTTACCTTTCCACGAAGGTCAAGGCATTACGAAAATAATCGACCTGAAGACACATCATTAGATAAGCAATCAATAAGATTATGGTACACCAACTTCGAGCAACTTCTGTGACTGATAATCTAAAATATCAGGCTTCAACTTTTTATATCATCATGTTCCTGGCTCCGGTTTTACTGTGGGCACCGATTCGAACAGAGGCACAATCTCTCCCCGTCTTCGAAGACGGTATGGCCCAGATCGTTGACACATTTGCCAATCCTGACTCCTGGATTCGTGAAGAATTATGGGTGGAAACGGATTTTGACTCGGATGGGGACGGAGCGATGGATCGTATGCATGTTTCGGTGACGCGCCAGGCGCAGACTGAGTCAGAAGGGCTAAAAGTGGCGGTGATATATGGATCGAGCCCGTATTATTCAGGTGTTTCGATGGATGAGTACTTCTGGGACATTCGTCACGAGATAGGTGCCACGCCTCCTGAAAGACCGCATCGTCCGGCTTTTAAGCCGAGTATTCGACCGTATATTTCAAATGGATTTACAAAATACTGGGTGCCACGTGGCTTTGCAGTAGTTCACTCCGAATCTCCGGGTACAGGGCTTTCGCAAGGCTGCCCCACCGTTGGCGCTGCCAATGAATCCCTTGCTCCGAAAGCGGTCATCGACTGGCTGAATGGGCGTGCGAAAGGCTATACGTCGGTAGATGGAAGTGAGCAGGTTAAGGCAAATTGGTGCACTGGCAAGGTGGGTATGACCGGGACTTCGTACAATGGAACTCTACCACTTGCAGCCGCTACCACTGGTGTAGAAGGTCTCGAAGCG
>QMOR01000137.1 GCA_003648285.1 Bacteroidota bacterium | reverse complement strand
AAATATGTGGTCGTCGGTATCCATCTCGAAGTCATAAACGCTGCATCTGCCGGTTCCACTGGTGATCTCGCGCACCTTGATCCATATCTGGTCACCATCTATTTCATACACGTCTTTGTATTTGGTACGCGGTCCTTGCACGTTATATGGGCGGACAAGGTATAACGGATTGTCAGATAGTTTGCCGCATGACGAATCCCTGTTATCCACTGTTATACCAGCCACCGACCCCAATGAAGAAATCAGGCAGCAGAAATCTTCCGCAAGTTGTTGAGAGACTGTGCAAACACGCATTCTGGTAGATCCATCGCCCGCAAACTCGCCATCTAACACGCCTTGCCGAAACTCTCTACTCATCTTAAACACTTTTGATGATAGATGTTTGTCGATCGCTATCATGCCCTTCACATACTCGTCTATGAGATTTTCGATGGTGAGAGAGTTGACGCGGATGTTCACACATGAATTATTTCCAGATATTGGTGAAGTCATCTCCGATATGGTAGAATGTGCACCATAGTAATCTGATGCAAACGTCGTCACAAAATCTATCAAATCTGATCGGGAAGCGTCTAATGAGAACACCGGCCCATGGTCTCCATGCGATCCCTCTGCAATATAGAGCCCTATAAACTTTCCGAGGTCATACGACCCGCCTTCGCCTTCGTATCCCGTCAGCGAAAACGGCATCCAATCATCGTCGGTTACATCAGCCGCATCAACTTCGCCGCGGCGAGTTATACATGGGTGATCTGGTGAGAAACGTACTGTCTGCCCATTCGCAAATACCACTCTGCGTAGAGAATCTGTTTTTGTTCTGAACCATGTGGCTGGCTCGAACTCCCCGTTTATCAACACGTTGGTATCTGTGTTTTTTCTAAACTCATTTATTGGTTTGTAGCTAATACCATGTTTCCCCTTTGATATTATCTTGGTATCTCCAGTCACACAACACATTGCCCGGTTCGACGACGGGTCCATCCCGGTGCCAATATAGTTCATGAAGTATGGGAGTCCGAACTTCGCTGCAACGTCGAATATCTTGTTTGCAACATTGGAATCCCAGTCAAACTCCTTGGTGATCCCGTAGGTCGGGATCGGGAACGTGTGTGGGTTCCCATCACGGTCTCCCTGTAGCATCACATCACAGAACGCAATGTTGATCATGTCCATTTCGTCTTGAAAGTCTGATAGCTTGTCTTCTGTCGGGAGACCGCCTACAATAGCCGGTTCGTCCTTCATGTGTCCAGGGCACACAAGATCAAATGATAGGTTCGTGAATGGTGTTTGCATCGCTGCGCGTAGGGGGTACGAAAGGTTGTATACCATGCGTTGGATGCTCTGCTCCACCTGCCTCTGTGTAAGTCTATCCGCTCGCACAAACGGCGCGAGCAGGGTGTCGAAGCTCGAAAGAGCCTGTGCTCCTTCCCACTCGTTCTGGATAGTGTACATATAGTTCACGATGTGATCCACCGCAACATCAAAATGCTTCGCTGGTTTCGATGATGTCCCCGCAGGGTTGTCGATTCCGGTCATGAGCAGGTTGAGCAGGTCTCCACCATGGCAATATGCAGCGAACTCGCCGCCCCCGCTGTCATGTAGATGCATCGCGCCTGTCATGTGGAACGCTGCTGCCGGCGACTTCGAGAGGAGGTCTTCTTTTAGCACGTGCTCTGCGATTGTGGTTTTTAGCCCGCTCATACTGAATCCTTGGTTGGCGTTCTCTTTCACGAGAGAGGGCGACCTTGTGAGATACGCCTCTATTACTTGGTCTGTGTCCATCTTATTCCTCCTCTGTGATGCATTCCGGAAATCTTTCTTCTATCTCTGCGTAACATTCTTCACATAGGTCTATGCGGCCGTTGTGTGGGACACACGTAGGCAACAGTCCGCCAATCCGCGAGCATCCTTGTTGATTGCATATCTTAATTACAATATCTCTGCCGACACAATTTACTAAATCCGTATCATCTACCATCTTATTCACCTCTTTATCTGCTTTAGCAAGCGGGTATGGCTGCACGGTTGAGGTCGCTTTATCAGCATATCTTGAAACATTTGGACATGTCTTCATTGGAGCACCTGATACCTGTGGAATGTTGGTGCGATTGTCGTGGTGCCCGCGTTGGATTCTTGTGCGGGGTGGGTTGCGCGTGATGCTATAAGCACGCGTTTGATCCCGAAACGCTCTATCAGCGCAATGCATATCCTCACACGCTGGAAAAATGTTGCAGACATTAGATCACTTCCTTGATACGAGTCCAAGAATAGTCTCCGCATATACAATCGGTGCCTGGACGATATACCCGACGATCGCCGAAGGTGGGATCCACCTCTACAGCTTTCACCAGCCCACACCTATCGCAACGAAAGAGTATGGCCGTGATCGGCATATTTGGGCTCCCAAGATCACTCCGTGTATGCGGTGCCTATTGCGGAAAGCGTTGCTGATCGTCTCTCTGAGTACCCAGACGTGAACGGTTTGTGATGGATTGAGGCCTCTTCTTCGTATGTTTTGCGGATTGCAGTGGCGAACTGTTTTGCAGTCTTGTATTTCTTTGGCAGAAGCTTCCTTACCGCAGCCTGCCGCGTCTTGATCCCAGTATTGAGCCGTGTTTTTTGACTGGATGGTTTCGGGCCGATTGCGGAAAGTTGCCCGCGTAGGTTCTTTATCTCTGCTTCGAGGCGTTGTGCCTTTTCAAGTTTGGACATGGTGTCTGCTCCAACTGCTGAAAGCGGTTTGGATATACGAGGGCGCGCATGGGGAACGGGCTTCGTCCTGGCCTCAGCTCTCTTCTGCAACCTTGTCGCCTCGACTTTGGTGTCCTTGGCGTACACCTTCTTCGCAGCGGTGATGAACTTCTTCGCATCTGTGGGGGTTGGGATTGCTACATGAACCCCATTTGCGTCCAGTATCTCACATGTTGGGAACGGGATGAGTGTGACGCGTGCCGTTGCGCCGTATTCTACGTTGCTGTATGATCCGATGTTCTTGACGTACTGTCCCGGAGCCACTTTTCTCCATGATCCTCTTCTTGTTGTTGTTGCCATAATATTATTCTCCTATACTATATGTCTGTCGCTATCGTATATAAAGGCTTTGGTTAGAGGTATGTATCAAGCGTCGGGGTGTGAGACATGGCGCGGTCAGCGTAATACGTCTCCCACTCGTCGCTTATCTCGAACCCGATGCAGCTGCGGTTTGTCTTGCGACACGCAGCAAGGGTTGTGCCGGATCCGAGGAAGGGGTCGCAGATTAGATCCCCTTCGTTGCTTGAGTTTGTGATCAGTTTCTCGATTAGTCTGCTTGGTTTCTGGGTTGGGTGGGGGAGGTTTTCGCTGCCGCCGATAATGGGAATGTCAAACACCTCATACATGCCCCTTATCGGGGTGAAAACCCGGCGCAAGTCCTCATAGTCCCGGCGCAAGTCCTCATAGTTCCGCACGAAAAAACCAGTTTTTCTTAACTTCCCGTAGAGTTCAAGAGTTGGGAAACAATACTGCGAATCCGCGAAATAATGCCTGGTTACAACAGATTTGGTATCTGTAATCTCGTTTAAGTATGCGTCATACTCGGCTTTCGTTTTAAACCCGTTCGCTTCCATCACCTTCTGATACTCTCCTCGTATATATTCCTTTATCGATGAGAAACAGTCTTTTGTACCATGAATCTCCTGTAGACCGGTTGCGGGCAGTCCACTCTCGGATGTCTGCTCATAAAATAAGACGCGTTCTGAGACACATGCGTATCGCCGCGAGTTCATAGCTCCTTTTATGCTCTGGTTATTTCGTTTATACCAAATTAGATGATTTAAAAACGAAAAGTGTTTGTCAAGTCTCACCTGAATATATGCGATTCGGTGGTCATCTCCAAAGACATACAATGATCCGTTTGCCTTCAAAACCCGCTTAGCCTCAATCGCTATCTCTTCGATCCATATAAGGTATTCCTCGAACGTCTCCCACTGTCGATCCCAGTGGCTGCTATCAATACGGTAATATGGGGGGTCGAGTATCATAAGATCAATGCTCTCGGTCTCGATCTCGGACAGCAATTCCAGACAATCGCCGATCTCCCAAGTCTGTGTTGTGTGTATCATTTGGGTTTATCCTCTTCATCTTCGATTTTGTAACTTGTTAACACTTTGATTGCAAAGTTAAGCAACCTCATACAACGTTTCGGATGGGTTGTCATGTAAAAATAACTCGTCCAAAACTTGTGGAATGGCTTGCTATCCACCCATAATATGTTTAATTATTTATTTATCATTGATGTACCTATTTCCTCCATCGTATATAAAGGCTTTGGTTAGAAGTATGATGTCATAATCGTAGCAAGTATCTGGGCTACCCAAGTTTCGCCATGAGTTCTCTATCTTCTTCCAACATTTCTCGAATATGATCCTTGACCGAGAGGTGGTTTTTCCGTATGGGGGGTGGGTTGTAACACCCCATCGACCTAATCCCCTGCCCCCGCTTGCATTCATTACGCATATCCTTGAACGGGCATCTTGCACATTTCGCGTAGTACTCGCTCAAGGTCATCTGTGGGCGGTGGGATAGGCGCATCATTTTTCTGTCTTGATCTTCTTGTACTTGAGTTTGCGCTTGCCGAGCATGTGAGAGATGCGCATCGCCTCCACGAACTCCGCGCGTGGCAGATGGTTTTTGCATTGACAGCACCCATCATCATGTGGGGTGCAGTCGCCGCGCGCCATCTTGCCACTACACCGCCTGTACATGATTATCCGGTTGGTTAGCTCCTGCGTCATCACTGGCATAAAGTCTATAATCTTTTGTGCCACAAGGATCACTCGTTTGAGCAGGAGTTTTCTATACACCTGCGGCACAACGCTGCGTTGAAACGGCATATCAAGTCCGCATCGTTGTCGCAGTAGTCACATGGGTACGCAATTAGCCGGTCGAATATCCCTCGTATCAGTGCATCGCGCACATCTTCCACTATTCCGATTGGCAAGCCCGCCACATCAGAACATCGCTTCCATATACACCGAACGTCTATCCAGTCATAATCTGAGTGGAAGTGGTGGGTAAATGCAATCTTTTTTGCTTCGCGAGTTGATGTCGCTACCACTGGGAACGTTATATCATCACCATCCACCCAGACAAAATACCCTCTTTTTGGCATTATACAATCCTCATGTATCGAGAGGTGCCGCATCGGCGGCGAACTTCTCGATCTTCTCAAGGGCTTCTGTGAAAAGCTCGACCGCCTCAAAGCAATACATGTCGTCCTTCGCTACTATCGACCCATCTACCCGATTGAGGACGTCTCTGGCTCTCTGCTCGATGTACTTCAGGTATGTGTTCTTTGTCGGGTTCAGTGGTTTCCCGGACATGTTGCGTTCATTTTCCATTATTAAGCCTCCTGTGCAGTGTTGATCTTGATATTCCCATGTCCCGCGCCACCTTCGTCTTTGGTACGCCGTCCGCGATCCTGCGCATGACTTCGGACACGTCCACATCAACCACTGGACGTCCGAACTTCACGCCTTTCGCCAGAGCTGCTTCTCGCCCAAGCGTGGTGCGCTCGTTGATGAGTTCGCGCTCATATTCGGCGAATGATGCCATCATGTGGAAGAAAAGCCTCCCTTCGTTGCTGGTGGTGTCAATATTCGCGTTGATGCATACGAAGCCCAATTCCTTCGATTTGAAGATGTCAACGATCTCGATAAGGTTTTTTAGGCTCCTCCCAATCCGGTCAAGCTTCCAAACAATAATTACGTCTGCACCATGCGCGTTGGACTCAATGTCTATGAGCATCTCCTGGAACTCGGGGCGGTCGGTGTTCGCGCCGGACGCCTTGTCCGTATATAGCCGCACCAAATCGATGCTTTTATACTCACAGTACCGCTTGATCTGCTCTATCTGGACATCAAGCTTCTGGTCTTGTGTGCTGACCCGGGCGTACCCTATTGCTTTCATATCGTTCCACTCTCCTGACATCCTCGGTATATGGCAAGCGCATATTCGCACCCAGCCCGCTGCCCCTTAGCAAACGCACCACCTATGGATTTCACTGTCACTGAATCGATATCTGCGATGGTGTGTTCCATCGCCTGCTCAAACGAGTCCACCTCTTTTCCTTCTATGTTTTTTAGCATGTTGTCTCCTAATGATAATATATGCAACTGGTATGGGGTCCCTGCACATTAAAAGCACAATCGAAGCAATCTGCCACTCGGCGACCGAAGACTAGGCACATGAAACCTGGCTTGTCTGGATAGTGCCATTTCTCGGCAACATCGCATCTTCTGTTTTTCTCTGCTTCATCCATATTATTGTATCTCCTGTTTTGTGTATAGTTGTATGTGTCGTTAATTGTATATAAAGGTTGTGGTCACGCCCGGGCATCGCATTTCTTCTGCTATTGTTTTCATGTTTAGTCATCTCCTATGTTAGATAGGACGAGTCATCGTTTCCGCATATCGATTGAGATGTTATCATCTTCGTCGAATGATGCGACGCCTATGCGCGTTCCAGCGAGCCAAACGTCCCCGTTCTCGATTGTGAGGTTGTGGATGGCGTTGATTGTGCGACCAAGTTGTTCTGCGTCCTCGCGGTCATGGATTTTGTCATCACATTCGTCACATACCTCGATTACCGCATTGGGGTTGAAGGCTTTTGGGTACCATAGATGATGGCGGGATGTATCAACATCTGTCGCGCCACATATCACACATGTCCCTGTGCGAAGGATGAGCCGCTGGTCGCGCTTGCGTATCCTGGATTTTTCGGTTGAGTCTGGTGCCATATTGTATATCTCCAGTGCATAATGCACGATATACTATGTGTCGTTCATATTATATAAGGGTTTTGGCACACTGGGCACCATGACAGTAACTCCTCGGGAATCGCTGGCCGGTATCTGGTCGGTGGTGGATAGCGCATGGTCTCGGGCGACGTCGTCGGTGATGATGGCGGCGACGATCCCATCCGTTAGGCACTTCATTCCCCAACCGACCGCGCTATCCGGATCATTTCGTTTATAGTTGGTAGCTGGAAGTCAAAGAAAATGATATTGATGCAATGTTTTACTCCAACATACCCTCCAATCTCTGAAGTTTCTGGGTGTATATCTCTATGAATCTCTGATCATCGTCATAAAAATCCCGCATCTGGTGAATCATTATCTGGAGATCAGCAAGCTCCTCGATCACATGATTCACGTCTGTCTTCCCTCGGTTGTGATGTAGTATTGCCTCCACGGCTTCTGCGCTCTCTTCGATGAACATTAGAACTTGTGCTTTTGCGCCAAACTTGTATAATGCCCGCCTCCACACGCCTCTGTTGGAGATGAAAGATGTACTCATTTCATCCCCATCCATTCTTCGTACGTCTGCGCAGTTTTGCGTGGCTTGGGATAGTGATCCGTTGTATGTGCGCCGGTCAAATAGTCCGGTATCTGCGCACCTATAGGAGACACATGTCCGAATCCCACACGTATGGTCTCGGTGATTGCTGCTGCGCCTTTTGATGAGGCAGCGAACTTCTCTGCGTCTGACCCAGTTATCTCCACAACATTCGCTTTATACACATCTGTAGCGTATACCTTGTTGGAGATCACCCATATTATTGCTGGGACGAATTCACCATACGATTCTATGTTCCGGGCGCGCTTACCATCCCCCATATCCTTCCATGCGGTTTTTTGAGCGTCGTTGCGTGCCCTCTCGTTGGTGATTGTGTCAGCCACTTTCTGTTTTGCTGCTGACAAAACCGTGTTTGTAGCTTTCTTAAGTTTGTCTGATATTGTCATGGTATCACCTGATTAAAATAAAAGGAATCATATGTTAAATTTCTTCTGCTACAAGTTTTGTGATGGTTGGTGCGATACATTCATCTTCGCAGTGATGGCATATATGTATATCATGGTTACTCGATTGTCTGGCAACTTTTACTGCCTCTTTTTTGCTGTCGGCCTCAAAGACGCCTATAATTTTTGAGGCCGACACCGTTCCAGTTACCAAAAACTTGCTCATCTTTGTGTCTCTCAATGAAAGATGGTGTCCCGCTGTCGGTCTTTCGCGGACTTTGGTTTTCGCCGGCTGGTTATGTAGCCAGTCACCTGGAACCCTCCTTGCAAAACAACAAATTTCTCCTTTGCCGCTTTTAACGACCGCGCAGTAATTGTGGTAAAATTGTCGGTTCCTGTGAACCCGATTATAAAATCTTTTTCTTTTGCCATTGTTATCACCTAGATTATATAAGTTTATTGCTCATTGGTTATAAAGGTTTTGGAAAGAGGTTGGGGCATTAGAACCCCATATACTCTTCCAGAGTCTGGCCACGCCGCGCCTTCTTCTGTTT
>QMOR01000136.1 GCA_003648285.1 Bacteroidota bacterium | reverse complement strand
TGTACATCAAAGACATCAATAAGTCCTTTGCCCCCCGACATCCACTCAATCGTCAAATCCTGTGAAGCCGGATTGGGATAGATATAAGTCGTCGTATTCTTCTCCAGATCTTCTGATGAAGATGTCATATCGCAAAATTCAGTATCAGGCTCAAGTTCAATAAATCCCTTCGGTGACAAATCCCTCCCGTCAAACGCCGCATAATCCATCGGAATACGATTGAAGCGAAAGGTCAGATTTTGATTGATATTTAGCGTATCGCCCTGCGTCGCAGGAATACCTCCGGCAAGCGGTGTGCGATATTCCCACACGATCTCTTCGTCCAGATTAATTTCAAATGCATAGCCCCGGCGGCCAACACCAATTAACGTGTTCCCATTGGGAAGGATTTGCATTCCCGACAGTCCACTGGATTGCATTGGGACAGTATCAGGATGGACATATGTCCAGTCAAAATTCGCCGGTGCGAACACACTTCCGTCTTTTTCATACTCCTGATCATACATGAGATATACAGGCTCAAAAATCTGAGCAGCTGAATATGTCCCATCACCGAGGTTATTATTGAACACCGCAATCTTGCCGACTTGTGGCTGTGAGCCAGATAAGTATGCATCGATCCAATGCGCATCATGCTGCCCGAAGAGTTGCTGGTCCTCTGCGGTGCCCTGGTCAAACACCTGGTTGTTGCCCCATCTGTAAATCAGATCTCCGCCCATGCCATAAAACCCACCGGTATGGCCAGCTGCTTCCTCAGTCGTTGTGGTATGATCGATCATCCATACTTCACTCAAAAATGGTGTGCTGATGATAATTTGATCGAGCTCCTCATTGTAGTCTATTGAGTTGGTATGCAGCCAGTCCGCCTTTCCGTCATTTGTTTGAAAATTTATGTCAACCAGCCCGGGGTTATCAGCCACAACTCCGAAATTGTCTTTTTCACTATCATAATCCTGCACAAGATGATCCCAGACGTGCCATTCCCATGCGATATTGAATGAATCTTCCCCAATTGGCTCAACTTCAATAATATAGTCCGGCCAGAGTTTTCCCTGTGATAAAAGAGATGAATCCCTCCCAGCCTGAATCGCTTCTTCTGCCGTTTTTAATTCCCATACGATCATGAGAATATTGCCATTCGGCATCACCGCGATATCATGATGCAACCTGTCAAGAGAGTCATTGCGCTCGAATGTCCACAGGAGATCGTTATCCCACGTGCGAATTTCCACAATAGCGCCACCGCCACCCGCCCAGATAGGATTGCCTGTAACAGCCGATGGTCTCTTCGCCTTGACAAGGTCGCCGTTTGGCATGAGCTCAGCCACGTTGCCCGGACGGAAATCTGCATCGTCTTCCCATGTATGCACAATCTCCCCACAATTATTGAGTAAAAACACGCTTGGCTGATTGTGCGGATACATGAGATTGTACCCATCAAACTGCTGTGAAAAATCAAATGAAAGTAATCCTACGGTATTTTGTCCGATTGCTGTAAAGGTGAAATTCAATATTAAAATTGCGCTGAGTATGAGTCTATTCATATTTTAATCACTTTATACGTGCTATTACGTAAATAATCTTTCGTGTGTATTTGAATAAAATAAATTCCCGATGGCCACGTGCTGACCGGGACCGGAATACCTGATTTCAACTCCTGGTTTCGGAACATTTGAACACCGGAAGATGACACGACATCAAAAAATAATTCTATGTATTCCTCAGTTTCGATTGAAAACTGATCAAAGACTGGGTTCGGGTATATTTTCAGATCCGTAAATCCCGCGACCTGATCAGTGGCGGTAGGCACCGAGTCACCATATATGACACAGTCGTTTGGCAAGGGATTGAGCTCAAGCGGTCCCATAGGAGAGAGGTCACGTCCTGCCAGCCCGGGAAAGTCGCTGTCATAACGATATACCCTGAATACATCCCGTCCTGATGGAACTTGCCCCTGGGGCACCGGACCGTTGCGCGATATGGGACTTCTGTATGTCCAGACAATTTCTTCCTGAGCGTTAATTTCAAAGAATTCACCAATGACACCTACGCATATCAATGTGTTGCCATTTGGCATCCTTTCTGCTCCTGACACTCTCTGCGCGTAAAATGAATTGTCATCGCCACCATCGTAGCTCCAGTACAATGTATCGGGGCCATAAGCCACATCGTCTTCGAGGAGATATCCCCCGTTAGAGTCGACCGCAGGAGCAACAATATCGATAGAAGAACGGCTCCCACCCGGTCGCCCGGCGCCATTATTAAAAACAATGATTTTACCTGCATCTGGCAGACCTTCAGTGATCCAGTGCGAGTCATGCTGGACATAAAAAACAGCGTCGTCATTTGTTCCCCTGTTGTATGCTATTGGATTTCCCCAGCGATAAAGCAGGTCACCTCCTTTGCCCTGATTTCCACCGGTATGACCGCTCGATTCAGAAGTGGTAGTGCTGTGGTCAATGATCCAGAGTTCTTCAAAATTCCGGCAATTGATCATCACCTGATCGAGCTCCGGATTATAGTCTACGCTATTGGCATGAATCCAGTCAATCGAAGAGCCCTGCGGTGTAAAGTTGAAGTTGATAAGTTCCGGATGGTCCACGACCTGACCAAAGTTGATCACAGTATTGTCAAAGTCCTGAACCAGGTGATCCCAGGCATGCCATTCCCAAACGATTTCGGCATCATTCGCTCCAATGGGCTTGATTTCTACAACCTGTTCAGACCAAATGCCACTCTGTGAGGCCTGGGCCGGATTGCGGCCGGAAGCAATGGCTTCGTCCCGCTCATGAAACTCCCATGCCAATATCAGGATATTTCCGTTTGGCAGAGCTTCCACATCGTGGTGCTGATGATGCTCATCGGTGCTGTATATATATGACCATGTGAGATCTCCTTCCCAGTTGTAAATTTCCAACAAGCCACCACTACCGCCACCATTAAAACTGGAATTTATTCTGCCAGTGCGAAGTAAACTCCCATCCTCAAGCAGATATCCAATTTGGCCGGCATTAAAATTACTCTCCCAGCTGTTGACGAGTTCACCACAATTGTCTATGAGGTATGTCGTCTCATAACCCGTTGGTGAAAATAGGGTATACCCATTGTACGATGCACTGTCATTCAGAAACAGCCCGACCGTTTGCCCAATCAGCATGTGTGTGACGAGCGTGAATAAAATGGCTAATGTGTAGGTCTTTCTATCCATGAATTTGAAAAATAGGAAAGCAATCGAGATTTTCCTCAACAATTAGACAAAATGTAGGCTGCCGACAAAATATGACGATCTCTTGAGTCGGGGTATGCTCAAAAGCATTCTTCTCATTTTCGGGTGTAATGAAATCGTTGGAGCTCGAAATCGTTGGAGTTCGATATCATCGGAGCTCGAAATCGTGGGAGTTCGATATCATCGGCAGATGGCCTAAAAGTCAACCGATAAGCCGCCAATCTCGACCTGTGCATTCTTCACATCCCATTTAGGACCTTCACGGACTAGCCTGATCGCCTCCTCATCGCACCCATAGCCCAGCGATTGTACAATACGGAAATTGTGTGGCGATCCATCCGGCTTCAAGTCAAACTCAAGCATGACCGTGCCAGATACCGATGCCTCTTTTGCAGCCTTTGGCGACACAATATTCTTGCGGATGTATTTGTAATAAGAGTTCCATCCCATTTGAGGTATCGCAAGGGCATAGCTGATATGATCTGGTGCCTGATTCTTTTTTGGCTGCTTCATTTTACGATTCGTTACGACTACCTCACTCAGTTCCAGCCCCTCCTCCATGACAATACCATCGACCTCTCTACCGGTTATTGTGGCTGGTGACGTATCAATTTCTGTGTTGCTGTAGACAATACTTCTGCGATCGGCATCTTGTGTTTTAGCTGATCCTGAGTCAGCATAGCGTTGAGCTGAAGGCGTCGCAAGGCTAGCAGGGGGATACTCACTCTCGACAATTTCAGTGGCAATCAAATCACTGTTGACTTCTTCATCATGAATTGAAGCTGGGGTGGGTGGGGTTTCATAACTCTTTTCTACATCGGCATCGGCACTCAAGTTCCTTTGCACCCCGGATGCTTCTTCCATCGGATCAACCTTATTTAGCGACTCCAGCGACTCCAGCGACTCCAGCGACTCCTGTTGCCCTTGTGGCTGCTGCGACTCCCGTGGTTCCTGTTGGCGTTCCTGATCCTGTGATATAACGTGCTCATTCTGTGCCAGTTTTGATTCCCCGTCCGGAAACGCTTGCCAAACGACCCAGAAGCCCACAATCAGGATAAGTCCGGCTGCAACACGCCTCAATGGTGACATTAAGGTTTTTTTCGTTCCCCTTTTTTCCAATAGTTCATCCAGCGACTTCTCAATTGACTTGATCCGATCAGCGCGTTCATTTGGTGGCAAAAGGCGCAGTCCCTCGATAGCATCCATGAGAAATGGGTCCTCAGATCCGAGCACACGCAGCCTGCCCCACTCAGAATCAGTAAGCTCAGTCTGTCGCATTTTGTGCAACAGCTCCTGGATCCCGTTATTTAATTCCTTGCTCACCATTTTTTTTGTTCATACAAACTCTGAGGTTTCTCCTGCCATTTTGAATGAAAGATCGCACCTTTTCCTTATCTACCGACATCGTGTCAGCGATTTCAACATACGATTGCGATTCAAAATAGAATAACTGTACGGTCCTTTTCTGATCCGCCGGAAGCTGCTGTATACACTCCCGAAGACCGTTTTCTCTACTTTCAATCAAATAGACATCATCAGGATGCACTTCATCCACCAATTGCATAAGGATGTCCTCCGAGTTTTTAGTTAAAGTTTTGCCGCGCTGCCTGAGTTTCTGAAGGCAGTAATGCTTTGTGAGCACATACAACCAGCTTTTGAAGTTGTGGACATCGTGCGTTTTGAGCTTGACTACCAAAACTTCAAACACCGCCATCGTGCCGTCTTCGCTGTCCTGAGGTTGTTTGAAGTACTTCATACAAACACCGAAAATCAAGTCCAGGTATTTGTCGAAAAGAAAGGCCAGCGCATCCATGTCGTCGCCATCGCGATACCGTGCGACGAGTTGCTCGTCACTCAACTGGCTCATCGATCTTTTACTCCGCAACCACATTCTGCAAAGGTAAACTATAAAGAGAAGGTAAATATTCAACAAATAATTTATGCATTATTCAAAGTATGCGCATCATGAATAAAAAACAATACAAATCATGAAGTACATCATTGCAATTCTCATCGTGGCGATTTTGACGCCAGCTTTTTCAACCACAAATGTTTCAAGGACAATAACTGGTAAAGTCAAAGATGAAAATGGGGAACCACTCATTTTCGTAAATGTAATCTTGAAGGGCACAACTGTCGGAACAAGCACTGATATAGATGGAAAATATTCTATCGAGGTGCCGGACTACGGAGGAACGCTTGTGTTTACCTACATAGGATATGCCATAACTGAATTGGTAATTGAGGATTCAGATAGATTGAATCTCACGATGCATTCAAGGTATCATGAGATGAAGGGCGGGGTTGAGATCCATGTGATTACGGCAATGGATCTAACGAATAATGACCTGGCAGGTGCGTCAGGCAATGCGACTCATAGGATACGCGCCATGCATGCTCCCATGTCATCATCCATGTATCAAGATGAGATAAACTGGAATACTGAAGATTACAGTTTGATCACAGAAAATACATTCCATGATCCCAAGAATAACCCTCTGTCAACATTTTCAATAGACACAGATGGTGCCTCTTACAGCAATCTCAGAAGATTTTTGAAAAACGGTCAGACGCCACCAATCGATGCCATCCGTATTGAGGAAATGGTAAATTATTTTAACTATAAATATGATATTCCTAAAGGGGACGTTCCATTTTCAGTAAACACGGAAGTGGGTGTATGTCCCTGGAATGAAAAACATAAGCTGGTACACATCGGATTAAAGGGAAAGGAGATTCCAACCGAAAATCTACCAGCTTCCAATCTCGTGTTTTTATTGGACGTGTCAGGGAGTATGAACTCTTTCAACAAATTGCCCCTTGTCATTCAGTCATTCAAGTTGCTGACCGGCCAGTTGCGGGAACAGGACCGTATCGCGATTGTCGTGTATGCGGGGAGTTCCGGTGTGGTATTGCCTTCGACTTCCGGAGCGGATAAGAATGCGATTGTAGAAGCTTTGTCCAGACTAAGGGCAGGTGGCGGAACTGCAGGAGCACGCGGGATACAGCTTGCATACCAGGTGGCACGTGAGAACTTTATTAAAGGTGGAAACAACCGCGTGATACTCGCCACGGATGGAGATTTCAATATAGGGCAGAGTAGTGACGCAGAGCTTGTCAGAATTATTGAAAAAGAACGGGAGAGCGGTGTTTTCCTGAGCGTATTGGGATTCGGTATTGGAAATTACAAAGACAATAAAATGCAGGAACTCGCCGGCCATGGAAATGGTAATCACAATTATATTGACGATATCTCAGAAGCCAAAAAAGTATTTATTAATGAATTTGGTGGAACCCTGTTTACAATAGCCAAAGACGTAAAAATTCAGGTCGAATTCAATCCTGCTGAAGTGGCAGGGTACAGGCTCATCGGATATGAAAACCGAATGCTGGAGACTGAGGATTTCAATGATGATAAAAAAGATGCAGGGGAGATTGGTAGCGGACATACCGTGACGGCACTCTATGAGGTGATTCCGGTAGGTGTGAAGTCTGAGTTCCTGAGTCCTGTGGATCCGCTCAAGTATCAAAAAGCTGGAAAAGCAGGATCGAACAAAAGTTCCGGGGAGTTGATGCATGTCAAAATCCGCTATAAGTCACCGCAAGGCACGAAAAGCCTGCTTTTGGAACAGTCCGTTCGCTCAACAGCGACTCAGGTAGCATCGACAAGCGACAACTATCGCTGGTCAGCAGCAGTCGCGGCGTTTGGGATGGTTTTGCGCGACAGTGAGTTCAAAGGACATGCTTCACTGGAACTTGTGGAATCCCTGGCAGATGGTGCCAGTTGCTCTGACCCATTTGGCTACAGAAGTGAGTTTATTCAATTGGTAAGAGGAATTAAACCAATGATGGAACTGGAAGCTTCAAGATAGTGGACGGACGGTAACCCGACTGGAAAGATAAAATTGACCTGGAGGGGAGGAAAGATCTATTCCGCCGATTGTAACCGTTAAAAACAGTTACTTTAGTTGCGATCATTTCCTAATCCATGTCACGCGGACTCCATATTTCTGCAGACTCCGCGCGACATGGCTTAGGGAATTTTTCAGGAATCATTACATCATTCAATAACAACGAGATCATTTGGGCTGCCAATGAAGCTCTTTATACCTTGCCGGTCATCAATACGCTCAAAAAAAACGATTAAAACCCAATATGCCCCAACGAAAACTCTTTGCTGTCCTCTGTGCAATTAACGATTATAATTGGCCCGTTTCTGAATTAAAGGGTTGCGTGAACGATGCCGAAGAGTGGCGTCAATTATTGTCAGAACAAGACGATTATTTTGACATCCGGTTTAGTCAACTTCACAATGAGAAGGCTGTGAAGCAGAATGTGATTTCAGCTTTGACAAAAGCTCTGGATGAGGCAGGCTCAGATGATGTCGTGTTTTTCTATTACTCCGGACACGGAGCCCAGGAGACTTCACATGACGTATTCAGTGAAATTGATTCGGATGGTGCATTTGAGGCCCTTGTTTGTTATGACGGGATAACCCATGATGGCGAATTGTTTCATTTTAATTTGATTTCGGATAAGGAGTTGCATTATGTTCTTTCGACACATGGGAAGCCTGGAACGCATATTGTCCTTGTACTGGATTCGTGCCATTCCGGGAATATCACGCGCAATGCGATTGATTTTGAAAGTGGTGGCATAAGAAAGCGCCAGTTTAAACCTCCTGAAGGTGTCCCCACTTCAAAATTGAGTATGAAGGCACCACAACGGGAGTGGAGTAATTTTATATTTGGAGATGCATTTACTGCAGCGGAAATCGAGGAGAAGGGGTGGTTTAATTTAATTCCACAAATGCGCCATGTCGCCATGTCGGCATGTTTGAATGATGAATCTGCTTTTGAAGTAGAGGGCCATGGGGTGTTCACAACAAACCTGATTAAAGTTCTGCGCCGAACACAATGCGAAATTTCCTATAGGAACTTGCAGGCACGGGTGCGCCAATTTGTACGAAATCAGCTGAATCAAACACCCGAAATATATAGTACAAGGGAGCATGCAGAAGATCTGTTGTTGAATTTTTTGAGTAAAGAAGGAGTGCCTCGGCCATATCGGGCCAATTGCTCATATTCAGAAGAGGATAAATGGACAATTGATTTAGGTTCGATGCATGGC
>QMOR01000135.1 GCA_003648285.1 Bacteroidota bacterium | reverse complement strand
GAGATCTGGCTCTGGGTAATGAATCACGAGTCGCAATGTATTTGCCTGTACAATTTCAATAATAGGCTCAGACGCACCATTGATAGCACTTTGCAACACTCCTCCCGGATGTATATATCTCCGGCTCACACCTCCTGAAAACGGGGCCTTCACTGTCAACATTGCAACACGTTCCTGTACTGCTGACAATTGTGCCAATGCACTTGCGTGCTGCGCCTTTAAGATTTCCGGCTGCATGCGTGCCACTTCAAGATCTGCGCGAGCCATTTCAACAGCCGCCTCTGCCCTGTCCAGATCGTCGATCGTCACAAGATCCGGTGTCTCCTCATACACTTCACTCAGTCTTATGTAACGGGACTCCGCCACTTTAAAACTTGATTCGGCTTTCGGAATACCCGCCTCAGCGGTTAATAATTGAGCTTCCACGCTTTTGGCATTCGCTTCTGCAATGGCGAGATATTGTTGCAATTCCGGATTTGCCAATACGGCAATCACCTGCCCTTTTCTGACCTCGTCGCCAATATCGACGCGTACCTCCTCTACAAATCCCCCCTCGGGTGCGTATATTTTTGAATGTTGTAATGGTTCAAGTGACCCAGTGATTTCTACTGCAGACTGCATTTCAAGCAATTTTGGGTGCTCTACTTCAACCAGTGGCGTCGATCTGTTATCTACTCCTGCAGTCACGGATTTCTCACCTTCTGTCTTGCACGCCATCAGCGTACAGGACATGAGAATTAATGCTGAAATTGTGCCCCTTATATTCATGATATAACCGATGTTGTGCTGAAAGACAAAATCAAATACAATGATGCAACATGATTCGTTACTGTAATTTCAAACCTCTCATTCATGATCCCACCGTTGTTTTATTCTTAATCAAGATCCGATACAATACAGGTACAATAATTAATGTAAGTAATGTTGCTGCCAGTACCCCACCGATAATCGCACGTGCCAGTGGCACATTTGCCTCTCCACCGACCTGCATACCAATCGCCATGGGAAGCAATCCAAATACAGTCGTGAGCATAGTCATCATAATAGGCCTGAATCGTTCTGCGCTCCCTTTTGTAATAGCCTCATCAATAGAATATCCCTCTTTGCGCAATCCATTTATTCGATCAATGAGAATATTCCCATAGGCCACTGCAATACCCACCATCATGATGATACCCATGAGCGACTGAATATTTAAATTCGTATTTGTAAGAAGCATGATCGCGACTACTCCAATGACGCCCATCGGGACTGATATCATAATGACCAGCGGCTGCACAAATGATCTGAAAAGCGGGACTATAATTAAATAAGTCAGTATCACAGCCAGTAACAAACCCACTCCAAGATTTCTGAAGGACGTCTGCATTTGCTCAATCTCACCCCTGATCTCCACCTCATACCCTGTTGGAATTTCAATTCCTGCCAGTTTCTTTTCGATCTCAGCTGCAACGCGCCCGATGTCCCGCCCTTCTACGTTTGAATGAATATCAGTCACACGAGTCAGGTTGAGGTGATTGACTTCTGTCGGTGCCGTCGTATGGCGTAATTTCGAAAAATTCTTTACAGGAATCGCCTCATTTCGGGTGGCACTTTTGACACTGACATTTCCGACCGATTGTTCATTATCAATCAAATGTTCCGGATAGGTCACTCCTACAAAATAATGATTTCCATTATTCTCATCGATCCAGAAGGTCTTCGCAAAAACAGTACTGGAATTTAAACTTGAGACAATATTCTTTACGGCATCTTCTGCGTGTATGCCCAACTCGGCAGCCTTCACGCGGTCAATATCCACATCGATCTGAGGCTGATCCAGTCTTTGTAAAATACGCACATCCCTTGTTCCATCGACCGTATTGACGCTATCCCTGATCTGACGGGCTATTGCATTTGCCACATGCAGGTCATTCCCTCTTATTTGAATAGCAATGGGGCTTGGCAGTCCATAGTTGAGTGCAGCCGTGATGATTCCACCGGTATTAAAACTAAATTCTACTCCGGGAAATTCATTATTAAGTCGCTCACGCAACTGTGCTGCGTAGCTTATTGAAGATGTTTTATGGCCCTTCTTGAGCTGGATTTTTACGAAAGCATCCTGACTCCCCGAATTAGGTGTGTAGGCTGCCGGCCAATCATAAAAGACCCCGATATTTGAAACGGTCATATTGAGCTCGTCGCCTACTACATCATTTATCACCGTCTCGATTTTCCCGATCTCCTCATCTGATTTCTCAAGTCGGGTACCGGGTTCAAAGCGCACATACATCTCTAATTGTCCTACTTCCATTCGCGGAAATAATTCATATCCAAGACCTTGCCCTAATATTAATGATACCACAAATGCCAGCGCAGTAAATCCAAGTGCCAGTTTTTTATTTGCGAGGGCAAAATTCAAGGACTTCAGATATCTTTCACGTCCCCGCTCGAGCAGGCGCTCAAAAAATGATTTCTTGCGCTCATCATCGGCATGAGGAAGTTTATTTCGAAATAAATAAGCTGCGGTGATTGGAATGAGCGTGATAGAAAAGATGTATGATCCAACCATTGCAAACGACACACTGATTGCCAAAGCGCTAAAGAGGTACTTTGCCACGCCTGTCAAAAAGATAATCGGAAAAAACACGACGATGATGACAAGGGTGCTCGCTAGTACAGGCATTGCCACTTCCTTGGCAGCGTCCATGGCGGCCTTGTATGAATCTTTACCCATCCGCAGATGTCGGTCTGTATTTTCCAGGACCACGATGGAGTTGTCTACGAGCAATCCAAGCGCGAGTGCAAACCCACCAAGTGTCATGCTATTTAATGTCTGACCCGTAAAATACAATCCGATAATACCGAATAGTACACTCAGAGGTAATGCGATGGAAGCCACAAGCGCTGATCGCATATTCCCCAAAAAGAGAAAGATGACGAGTACCACCAGGATCAAGCCACCCAACCCGGCATTGCGAAGACCACCAATCGCGTTTCGGGCGTAGACTGATTGATCAAATATCACATCGAGATTGACATCATCCGGCAGTCGCTCCTTCAGTACAGTCAGGGATTTATTAATCCTGTCAACGGCGTCAATCGTATTCGCACCCGGCCTTTTGTAGATCGGAACATAGACTTGTTTTCTACCATTGATGCGCACAATATTCGTTTGAATGGCACCTGCATCTTTGACATATCCAATGTCGCGCACGAAGATCGGAGCACCATTGTCATACTTGATCACGATGTCATTGAAGTCCTCAATGTCCTTGATCAACCCTCCGGCATTTACATTATAATTGATGTCACCGATATTGGCAAACCCTGTTGGAATCATGGTGCTGCTCTTCTGAACAGCCTGCATGACTTCTAGTGCAGAAATGCCACGCGCTTCAAGTTTATCGGGCTCGACGTAGATATAGATTCTTCTCAGTTTCCCACCATAGACCGCAGGCGCCACGATCCCCTGGATTCCACCCAGCATATTCCGAAGATTGAAATATGACAGATCGTATAGTTCCTTACCGGTCTTGGTATCGGAACTAACGGCGAGAAGGCAGAGCGGAATTGAGGACGTCGGGTCATAGGGCATGACCATCGGCGGCAAGGTGCCCGGTGGCAGATAGTACTGATCCGACATCGCATACGACGTCACGTGCGACATCGCCGTATTCGGATCGATATCCTCCCGGAAATGATCCCTTACAATGCTAGCACCGATAATACTCTTTGACTCCTGGCGTACGATACCTTCGGACTGGCCCGTCCACCGCTCGATTCTGCTCGTGATGTCCTTCTCAATGACCTCAGCCGGCATGCCCGGATAAAGTGTGAGCACTTGAACAGCGGATGTCTTAAACTCGGGTAGGATATCAACCGCCAGCTTATCAACAGATACGATACTGATCAGTATCACGATCAACGTGAATACAATAACGAGATAGGGATTCTTAAACGAAGTAGTGATCATGAATAGCCGCCTGAAGCATTCGAAACGCCCAAGGTATCTAACATATATCAATTTTTATCATTTAAATCGGCAGTGCGTCACTACTTAACCACCTCAAAATCCCCGGGCATCCACGATTTATCCATCTATACATCATACGGACTGTCACTAGTTGAAGTAAAACAATAGCCTCAAGGGGGCAACACAGGAGCTCTTATGATCGTCAGGATGACAGTGTTGCTAGCTTAGGCAGTCTTCAAATTTTTCTCAATGGACTCCTGCACAAACTGATTCAGTGTCTTGCCTTCCATAACAGCCCTTTCGAAAGCCTTCGAGTGAAGTTCAGGTTTAATTCTCACATTAAAACTACCCTTAAATGACTTGAATGCTTGCTTGCCTATCGACTCACAGAGATCGACATAATCTTCTACTGCCTCCTTGAACGCGGACTTAAGCTTTTGAACAGTAGAGCCCTCGAAGGTTACAAGGTCATTTATCCCTTCAACTTTTCCATAGAAAACGTCATCCTCCGACGAAAAATGCACCGATCCTATAAATTCTTTGTGCTTTAGCTTATCTGTCATATCAAGTTTTGCTTTTTCAATTCACGTATGATATAGTTCTTCGCATACCTCTTGATCTCATTGCCAGGATGCGGTTTGTGAATTCTCAACAAGTGTTTTGATTTCAGGTTTACGTACGCTTTTCTCGATCCTGATGTTTTCCCTGTTTTCTTTTCCTTGTACCCCAACTTCCGGGCATCTATCACCCAATCCGTCAAATTGGATTTTTTCTAAAAATGCCTATTCATCTCCTGACAATTCTACCATATCACTTGTCACGTCAATGATATAGTACGGGTACTGAATTCTTACTTGCCTTCGATCTTTCATACCTAACCACTTAAACTCTTTCAAATACTTTTTTCTTGCATAAGCATTTCGCAACTCCTCTACTGCCATTTTTGTGTATGACAAGACTTTTAAGTAATCCCCGAAGTCCACATTGTCATTTACATGAAATTGAATGATATAGTTCTGCTCCTCTTGGATCTTACTTTTTATGGTCTGTTTAAACTCTGACTCCCTCACACTTATATCATCGACAAAACAGTCTCCAGCATCATTTTGGGCAATTTCTATAATGCTCTTGAATAAATTCATGTCCAACTCAATTGCAGGACTTCCATACAGGCCTGATGCCAAATAAGTAACAGGCATTGGTAAGAAAAAATTCTGATAATACAGCTCATCAAACTCATGTTCAGTCGGAATTACCGCATATGCAATTTTAAAAATGCCATTCCTGATCAATTTACTTTTTATGCGATTTACAAATGCCATCTTGACATATCTGTGAATATGCAATCGATAGGTTGTTGGCCAAAGGGTGTAAGCGCCTACCTTTGACCGTGGATCGTCTAGCACTTCAGCCAAATCTTCAATTTCCACTTCGCGATTATTAATCACAACCAGAGTACGTGAATTGCCCTGATCCACTTTGGAGTTTACGATATAAATATCTTTATACCTTGCCTGCCTCCCAGGCACCTCATAACTGCCAGACTCAGGAACATCGAGATCATATTTGTAGTGCACATTTTCTTGCAATACCATGTTGTTCAAGGTTTTGTAATCGACCAGGTTAATCCGGGACAATCCGAATGCCAAAATTGACAAAATCACAAATGATGCAAGCATCCATTTCAGACTATTACGTCTAAAAACCAATCTTAAGGTACTCCAAGTTTGCAAGAATAAAACAGCAATGATGAGCACAAAAATGTACTTGAAATCCGGATACAAACTAAACACGAAGTAACCCCGATTTCCCAAAAATAACATTGCACCAAGGGCAGTAGCAAGTTTTGAAAACCAGCTCAAAAAATACCAATTCATGACTCGCTGATCATTTACAATTGATATATTCCTTAATTTTTTACTACCGAAGAGACTTCCTGGGCGATCATACCAAAAAGTAATGCAAGCTGATTGGCCAAAAATGACAGAAACAAATGCAAAAAACAAGTTATAAAAATTGACTTGGCTATCTGTTAGTACTAGTAAATCATATGTATATGATATAGATAGTACTCGATAAACTTCCCTAGTTAGATACAATAATGAATACAGGAAAACAGAATAACCAATGCCAATAAGAAATCCAGTGAACACTCTCGTTTGCGAAATACGAGTGAATATCGATTGTTCACTTAAGAAGTTTTTCTGAAATGGACTCATGGGTCATTTATATCATACACCTCCCCCACTACACTTGAACCTCTTGCCAGAATCGGTCATAGGAACATAAATTTGCATGTCACCATCAGCGAGGGTTCGGCATATCGAAAACAAGATACGATTACATCTTAGTTCAAATTAGACTGGAAGACCACATATCAAAAAACCTCCACTGGGTCAGGAAGTGAAATCAACGTCAATCACTATTTCAGACCGAAGGTTCTCAGACTACTATTTACAAAGCCGCATACCAAACGAAAGAGAAATAAATATTTCTATTACCTCACAACATAAACAACCCCAACATTGAAGCTGGGAGCCGCGAGGATATTCTTCGCAAATGCCGCCATTCCTATCGAAAAGGAAAACCCGATGCCATTATCGAGGAAATACGTCACCTCAGGTGTAATGCCGAAGTACGAGATACTATTACCAAACATCGACGATCCTCCGGTCACACCTCCACCAGTACCATTACCGAGAGCAATGACATTGGCAATTTTTAATGCCACTAACCAATGCACATCTGGGGTCCAGCCGAGCTCAAAGCCCCACCGGGCAGCATCATCATAGTTGACGGTTTCTGTGCCAGCACTATACTCCAGATCCGCGACACCACGCCATTGATAGCCTGCATGCAATGATACGTAGAATGGTTTAGGGTAAAACGAATGTGAGCCCTGAAGCAATGCCGTAAATCCCCAGGCTCCATCTCCCGACTGCAACAATTCTGAATTACCACCCACATTCTCCCCCGTTGGAAGTTTGACCATTCCAGATATGGCAAGAACGCTCGGCTTACCATGGATGAGCCCGTATTCGACCCCAAGACTTATGTCACCAATCCCATTAAATTCATCACCCGGAATGATTGTCCCATCGACTGTGCTTTCCTTGTCGTTGATCGTGCTCCGTACAAAGAGAGGTGCATTTATCACACCAGTGAGCCGATCTGTGAATCCATACTCGCCGTAGACCCCGGTTATGTATACGGAGGTGGTTGTAATATCAATAATATCGCCATCCGGATTAAAAAATGAACCGGCTCGTACGAAATTCTGCGATAGCTTGAAGTATCCGCTGTTTCTTGGTTGGGTCCATCCGCTCTGAGCCACAACTGCGCTTCCCGTAAGAACTAAGGTCAAAATAACAATGAAAGTCTTCATGTCCTTAAATGTCTTCATCTCACTGAAGGATTTCATATTCTTGATGATCGTCATATCGCTGGAGGCTTTCATGCCCTTGATTTTCTTCGAATCCATGATTGTGTGCATATCCATAATTATTCAAGTGGGGCGACAGCAAACAGGACGCCAAACGGCTGACAGTAAATGATGACGTAATCGTATTGGCCAGGATCCGCTCCACCCGGGAGTTCGTATGCCTGAGCACCTGAAGTTGAATTCAGCTCACCCAGGCTCAACCCGCCGGTGACATTTTCCGCATTGGGGCTCAGATAGACGTACAGACCAGGCCCGCTCTGGGTGACAAAATCTCCACCAAAAGCAAGTATCGTTTGATCTTCAATGGTCTCAAGGATGGCTGTGCCCATGGCATTGTATCCGTTGCGGCCACTAAACATGCCCGTACGTGTTACATTGCTGGATCCAACGATAATCTCAAAAGGTACTGAGCTAATGTTATCAGAAGTCGCCACGATGGTCGTCTTCCCATCCGTCACAGCTGAGACAAGACCGTTATCGTCTATTGACGCAATGTCTGGATCGTTGCTCTGCCAACTCACATCACCAGTCAACACATCACCCGAAACATTCCGCAAGACTACCGTCAATTGCCTCGTATCACCCGCCATCATATTTGTCGTATCACCCTCAATTGTTACCGAGGCGATCGCATCCGGATTTTCGGCAACGGTGACGAGCACAGAATCGTGAAAGCTCCCGTTGGCGACACCATCGACCCACGCCTGACCTGGCTCATATGCTATCACGGTACCTTCCTGGCTCACGTCTGCAATAGTCAGGTTGCGACAGCTCCACTCCCACTCGGCAGCTACCTCTGAGCCATCGGTTGCAATCAGCTTATAAGACAACGTGTAGCTATCTCCTTTGATCAGACTCAGCTCACTTTCCTCGATTACAGCAGCAGAGGGTGCTGGCCCCAAGGGAATGTCGACGAGGTCAGTGCCAATACATGCAGTCATGGTAAGGACGAGTACAAGAAATACCGTTACGCGCATCGTTGCTTCGG
>QMOR01000134.1 GCA_003648285.1 Bacteroidota bacterium | reverse complement strand
GCAGCCACAATACCAAAAGAATGAAGAATTCGTATCTGCTTATTGCACTTGTGGCATTGATTTTTACCTTGGGCTGTACCGGACAGAAGAACACAGCCAAGAAATCTTCAACTGAGGAAAATTCAATTGCCCCTCTCAATCCAAACGGTGACAGTGAACTTGCCTTATTGATGCGGTCAATGTACGACGACGGGATGGAAATGAAGTTGGCAATAAATAACGGGGAGATACCCGAGAGTCATATAGACATATCGAAAATGCGCACATCAGAACCCAGTGTCGCAGGTAAAGCAGATACACCCGAATACCAGGCTTATACACTTGCTTATGAAGCCGCGTTTAAAGGTCTCAAAGAAGCTCAGGGAGATCAGAAAACACAGGCATATGAGACGCTTGTCAATACGTGTATAGCGTGTCACCGATCTGAATGTCCGGGTCCCATTGTCCGGATAGAAAAGATGAAACTGTAAGCCGGATTAACGAAAATTGGAATAATTTTGCGTCTTACGTGATCGACTGATCACATAGGAGAGATGACAGAGTGGCCGAATGTGCCTGATTCGAAATCAGGTGTACGTTATGCGTACCGGGGGTTCGAATCCCTCTCTCTCCGCCTTCGCCCTCCGAAGCTCAGGAGCAAAGCGACTAGCGAAGGAGAGTAAATCGATGATGTTGAGCAAGCTACGGCAGACACCTCCGCTTGCTAAAAAGTAACAGTGCGAAACTTGCCGGACATTGCCAATAAAGATCAGCGCAAACAGTCTCGCCACACCCTCCATCATTAAGTTAATTAGTACATATCACAGTGGAAAATCGAAGTGACAAATGGTATCATTTGGGACTGTAAGACTGTTGACATTCTTGTAGATTGAGTCGCCAATCTCCGAGAGTAGGAAGGTATATTTGATCGGAAACACTATACTTGCCGGCATAAGTCTAATGATTAGTCCTATGAGAAAGATACTTGTCGTTTTGTCAATTTTATGTTCTATCAATTATGCGCAAGCTCAATTGTGGAAAGAAATGATGCATGACCCCACGGTAAACATCTATGAGGTGGTTGAGCAAGCTGAACTGTATTTTGAAAATGTCGATAAAGAGGCCAAAGGCTCCGGCTGGAAATCGTATCAACGATGGCTGTACGAAAACGAACCGAAATATTACCCGACGGGGGATAGAAGTAAGACTGACCCTTACTTTGTATCCAGCAAATATGATGAGATATTAAGATTGGATCCATCCGGGTCCAGGTCCCCAGGCAGCACCGGCTGGAGAGACCTTGGCACACATTATATAGAAGTAGTGACAGGTCACTATTCACTAGGTCTCGGGCGCGTTGAATCATTTTATGTCGATCCGGATAATGACCAACGCATATATCTTGGGTCCAGGAGTGGTGGATTTTGGAAAACGATGAACGGCGGTGCGACGTGGTCTAGTAGCACCACAGATTTTTTGCTTGCAACAGGAGTGAATACGATGACAGCGTCACCTGGAAATCCCGATTCGGTGCTCATTAATGTCAGAAATTCAAGAAATGGGACTACCCACGGTATTTATCGTTCGGTTGATGCTGGTGATTCATGGGCGGTTACGGAGTTTAATCCCTCAAACCTGGGATGGGGAGGATTAGGGACAAACAACAGAATTAATCAGGTTGCCTATCATCCGACAGTTTCGGGGTTGGTGTTTATCGCGACGAGTGAAGGATTATTTCGATCTGCGGATGACTTGACATCATGGACTGTGCCTGTCGTGGATATGGAGTTTTCAGCTATCGCTTTTCACCCATTAAATTCTGATATCATCTACGCTTCAACCAATGATGACGACAATCTGATCTACGTTTCTTTTGATGGCGGGTTGACATTTGATGTTTCCGGAGCAATTAGTGGGAACTCATCAAATATTAAATTATCAACCTCTGGCGATTGCCCAAGTTGCGTGTTTGTCAGAAGCAGTGATGGAATATGGAAGTCAGCAAATGAAGGGCAGAACTTTGCTCTTCTGTCAAATCCGGAAATTTCTAATTATGGTGGATTTGCTGTGAGCGATGTGGATGCGCGTATTATGCTCATTGGTGATATCGACGCGCATATGAGTTACAACGAAGGCCAGGATTTTAACAAGGTTACGTTTTGGAGTCAGGGAAATGCAAATTACAATACCACCGGCACATACGTCCATGCAGACATCAGGGGCGCAAAATGCATCAATGGTGTTTTTTGGGTCAATACGGATGGGTTCTTATGTAAGAGTGTAGATAATGGGGCGACGTGGCAAATTTTTGAAGGACAGTCGATTCGCGAATATTACAACCTTGGGCTAAGTCAATCCAATCATGAAAGAACGATTTGCGGCTCTCAGGACAATGGGACAAGTATAAAAACTGAAGATGCGTGGGTTGAATTTTATGGCGCTGATGGAATGGAGGGAATTATTCATCCGCTGAACGACGATTGGATGATAGGAAGTCTGCAGTATGGAGGCCGAAGAAGGACAAAGGATGGTGGGTTGAGTCAAGACGGAGTCACACCCGATGATGAAGACGGAGCCTGGATTGCACCTTTGTTTTATGACCCAAATGATCAAATGGTCGTATACCATGCTGCGGAGTACATATATCGAAGTGATGACTTCGGATCGACCTGGACCAAATTGGGCACTCCCGGTTTTACAGGGTCCATAAGGTATGCCACGATAGCCGAGAATAATTCAAATATCATAGTTGTAACCAACGGAGGGGATATCGAAAAATCAATCGACGGAGGGAATACATTCGTAGATATTCAGGGGGATTTGCCTAACAGTTATATCACGGATGTTGCTTTTGATCCAAATGACGACAACGTGATTATTGTTACATATAGCCGGCACCAAAATGATAATGCAAAGGTATTTATCAGCGTAGATCAGGGGGCGACATGGAGCAATATCACCCATAACCTGAACAATATGCCGATTCGGGCTGTCGTGATCGACCATACAAATGAATCTACGATCTACCTGGGAGCGGAAATTGGAGTTTATAAAAAGGCGATGGCCGATAGTTCATGGACCTTGTATAATCCAAATTTGCCAAATATGTCTATTCTTGAACTTGAAGTTATGTATGGTTCAAACACATTGAGAGCTGCAACCTGGGGCAGAGGCCTTTGGGAATACGACTTGCAAGGCCGGAAAAGTTTTCCATCAATACTGACAACCAGAATTACCGATCAACCCACGGAATCAAAACCATTATTTGGAGTCGATCAATTTGTCAGTTCTACGATATCTTACCCCGGTGAAATTTCAAGCGCATTTGTCCAATGGTCTGTTGACCAACCCGATTTTTCCAATGTAATATCAATGTCAGTTACCTCTGATTCCACTTGGACTACTGATATGCCGATACCAAATCAATCCGAAGGAGCGAGAGTATATTTTAAAGTGTTCGCTGTAGGAGGTGAATCGGATACGACAGAGACTTATAAATTTATGTATAAAGTAAGAGAGCATAAGCGCTGCAACTCTTACGGAAACTTGTCTTACGCTACAGCGGTCACCCTTGTCGATTTCAACAGCATTCACAATGCGACAGGTAAAACCCAACCGTACACAGACTATACAACTACCGATTCGACAGCTGTTGCACCTGGAAGTACGCATGATCTTTCTGTAAACCTGAATACTGACGGGGACTATACCATATTTGCTAAAGCCTGGATTGACTGGAACCAGGATGTGGATTACGACGATCCCGGTGAAGAATACGATCTGGGGACGGCGATTAATACTCAAGACGGACCAACAACATTTTCACCAATCGGTATAACGGTGCCTCTGGATGCAAAGCCTGGAATTACAACCATGAGAGTATCCGCGAGGTATAACTCATCTCCTGATCCGTGTGGAACGGGCTTCGATGGAGAGGTGGAGGATTATTCAATAATTGTCGGTCATGTTTATTTGACAGAGACTCGTGACACGAGCATTTGTGCATACGATAGCATCTTCCTTGAAGGCCAATGGCAAACTGAAGCTGGAATTTATGTCGACACTATTCCTGTGTCCTCATCCATTGACAGTATTTATATTACCAATTTGTCAATAGGACAAATGACTATGTCAATAGATACGCAAGTGGCTTGCGATATATTTACCTGGATTGATGGTAATACTTACACAGAGAGCAACGATACGGCAATGCATACACTCACTAATTCGGCAAACTGTGATTCAGTCGTTACATTAAATCTTACGATTGAAAAGGGTAGTTCTTCTGCTATTGATGTGACCACATGTGACTCATACACGGTGCCTTCGGGTAAGACGACTTATAGTGAGTCTGGAATTTATTTCGATACCATTTCCAATGTGACGGGTTGTGATAGTGTAATTACAATATATCTTGATGTTATTGAAATTGACACTTCAGTTACAGTAATACCACCTACTCTGATGTCGAACGCAGAAAATGCCAGGTACCAGTGGATTAATTGCGAAACAATGGAAGCGTTGGTTGGTGACACAAGTCAAAGCTATGTTGCCACGAGCAATGGATTATATGCAGTTGAGATAACGCATTTCGGTTGTAAAGATACATCAGCCTGCCATGCGATAAATAAATTGGGTATTTTAAATAATGATTTCGGTGACAAACTCATCGTATTTCCTAATCCTACTACCGCAAAATTTGTTGTGGACTTGGGTGTTCCATACTTATCGATTCAGGTTAAAATTCACAATGCAAATGGTCAACTGATCGGTGAGAATGAATTTTATAATTCAAGCGAAATAGCTTTGGAGGTTCTTGGCCCTGTCGGCGCTTATTTTGTAGAGTTAATAGCAACAGGAGGCAAAAGGGCAACGATCAAAATAATGAAGCAATAGGGACTTGAGCGAGCCACGGCTTAATCAAAATATAGACCCAGATACAACAATGGATTGATTCTGAGATTTCTTTTTCCATTAATGCGTGATCACCAACGGCTTGTATGTATATAATTTTCCTTTTTCAATTGCTACAATGTAAAAGCCCGAAGCCAATTGTGAAACATTAATTGTTGAAACCCCCTTCATGTCCCGATACTCAATAACCCTCTGACCAATGCTATTGACGAACATGACACTAAAGTAACTCTCATGTTGTCCCGGATCTATCGTAACTTCTTTGTCAGCCGGATTTGGATAGATGCATATTGACAGCTCTTCCGGCTCAGGGATATTACCCGACATTTTGTAACAAATTTCCAGTTTTGGGTGCAGCGTCGAATCAGCATTATCACTAGACGCAAACAGCATACTCCTATATCGTTCTTCAGTAAGGAGCTTAAGCCTAAACCCAAAGCTGTTGCTCTTATCGTCTACCATGTCTTGCACCAGTTGAGTGACGTCGGTGTTGACGAAGTGTTGAATTTCATGCGTGGTCTGCTGAAGATATACTTCATTCTGGTTTGTGATCTCCGGCTGAGTATCCCATGTCACATCCTCTTCGGTCCACCCAGAAATTACCCTTTGCAGTACTGATTTATTTGAGCCATCCCGCGTTGAATGACCGGTATTATTTTTTGAGTGATAAGAGTAGAGGGATAGTCTCGCCGCAGTTATTTCAGCGCTTTCCGGTATTTCGATAAGATCAAAATAAATAAATCCTCGTGTGACCAAAGGTACTCCACCGTTGGTCCATGCAGCAGACAATACGTCGGAGTTTGTTCCAAAATTTTCGGATGATCGAGTTGAATGAATCATGGCATCCCTTCCTGTCTCAGCATTTGGCCTTAATGTTACACAAGTATCTACCGGCTCCGGTGATGTATAGGTAATAGCAAGTTTTGGATGAAGGTTTGCATCTGCATTGTCGCTGGAAGCAAAAACTAATTTCCTATATAGCTCTTCAGTAATCAAACTAAGCCTAAAGCCATAACTACTATTCGGCTTATCGACCATTTCCTGAACCATGTTGGTGACATCAATATCCAGATAGTGTTGAATATCACTAGTACTCTCAGGAAGTATCTGCTCATATTCATTCGTGGTATAAGGCTGAGTCTCCCAAGTAACAATAGATTCGTCCCATCCAGATGTGACTCTTTGCAGCTTTGAGGCGTTAGAACCACTTTGTGTGGAGTGAGTCCCATTACCCAGTGACTCATAGGAATACAAGGATAGCGATGCTTGCTCAATCGTTGCACCATATGGCAACCATGACAAGTCAAAGTTTATCAATGCTCGAGTTACATATGGTATACCGCTATTTGTTCCAGATGCTGACAGGAAATCCACATTCTCGCCGAAGTTGGATGATTCCAGCCGTGAATGCACATGAGCATCTTTTGCAATTGATGCCTGCGGTCTAAGTACAACGGTTGTCTGGCTCGATATGGATATCGATAAAAGCATTAAAAAGAATGTGCAGAGTAGATTACAACAACCAAATATGTATGCGTGGAATCTATTTTTCCTCATAGTTATCGTAACTATTTTGCAGAGAAAGGGAACAACACTTCGCAGTTACGTTAAATCCCTTATTTGACTGGATATTTACGTTGCTACTTGGGGATAAGTTAGTAAACATTGACTAATTCGTTTTTATAAGGTTTGATCACTAAAGTAACCAAAACGAAGTAAATAACGTAGAAGAATTTTATTGTATACTGCTTATCTAGTTCCGGTGGAACGCATTATGTGGGTTGTACACCCTGTGAGACAAAAGGCTTGAACGAACTGTAGTTGAGTTGTGAACACTCATACCTCATAATTACATTTTCTCCAAATGATCATCAGCGATAGATATTTGAATCGAACGAAATCAACTACAATTTCACAATCCGCAACACCCCATGTTCCCCATCACCCATCATCTCAATAAAATAAAACCCGGCGGCAACCTCAACTCCCTGATCACTTCGACCATCCCATAACAATCGATTCGCCCCAACCTCGATCTGACTCTCCGGAAATCTATACACCTCTTTTCCCAATACATCAATAATCCTGACCTGCAGATCTACTTGACCAGAGCGTTCAAACTCAATCTGCACAGAATGACTAAATGGATTAGGCCAGGCACGGGCATCTATCTTTTCGCCCCTGATACGGGCGAGGCTGACAGGAAGTGAGTCCTCCACAATCGTGATCAATCTATCACCCTCCAGGTCCGTGAACATCTGCGTATTCCCATCGGGCCAGATCACATAAAGCGAATCGACTGTTGTCGAACTACCCAGGCCAAAATGTGCAATACTGCTATTCTGCGATAAGTGGCTGGAGCCACCGGAGACCTCATGTAACCAGCGTTCACCGTTCACGGAGATGATCATCTGTGAGCCAAATGCGTCGCGATTGGAGTGGCTGCCTTGTAATTTGACTTGTAAATAGTGATTGTCATCGCTCAATTCATTTTTGTAAAGCACTGACCGCTCTTCAGAAGGCGTTGTTTTCTGCGTGACATTCACAAAGATGTCCATGTCGCCATCCTGATCGTAGTCGGCCATACTCATGCCTCGGCCAACATTCGTGTCACCAAGATTTGCATCAAGCGTGATATTTGAGAAGGTGCCATCGCCATTGTTCTTCCACATCTGGTCAGGATCTTCCTGGGCATTTTTAAGAACATCGATCAGTGGGATCCAGCCATTGGCACAGAAAAGATCCTGCCAGCCGTCATTGTCAATATCAATAAAAGCTGCGCCCCAACTCGTGGTCATAAAGCCATCGATCGAATCATTGATCACGCCCGTAGATAGGGCTACGTCCTCAAACGTACCATCGCCCTGATTTTGGAAGAGGGCATTTGCTCCGATATTTGTGACATAGTAATCGAGGTCAGAATCGTGGTCGTAGTCACCAACGGCGATGCCCATGCCATACATTTCTGCATCCATGTTTGATGGCACACTGATATTTGTAAAAGGTTGTGGGTGGTTATTTTGATACAAGGCGCTGGGTTTGACCCATTCTCCGAAATCATTTGCCAACAAGATATCCGGGTCATGATCACCGTCAAAATCAGTGAAGACGGCTGACAGGGCACACCCGACATCATTTAAAGAGGTAATAGACGTCACATTGGTAAATGTGCCGTTGCGATTGTTCTTCCAAAGGACATTGCCCCCGCATGTGTGGCTATAGCCAATCGCATTTCCGAGGCTGTCTAGTATGATACCTCCTGAAGCAATGTAGTTTCCAACGTATAAATCTAGATATCCATCAAGATTATAATCCCCGAATATCGCCGAGGTGCTCCAGGCCGTACCCGCGTTGAGACCGGAGGCGCTTGAGCGATCAGTAAATGTGCCGTTTCCGTTATTCCTGAAAAACACATTCGATGTACCCACGAGAGTTGTGACAAAGATCTCGCGATAGCCATCATTGTCGATATCACCCGTGACCACACCCTGTG
>QMOR01000133.1 GCA_003648285.1 Bacteroidota bacterium | reverse complement strand
CGTGATATCGCGGAAACACGTATGCTTGCCAAGTGAATCGCATTCTTTGCCTTCGCAACACACCAGATATGAGGCTCAGGTAATCTTTGAATTGTGGAATTCTTCAAATGCGGAACTATAGAAAATTAATAGCGGCGCTTTTACTCATTTCGATTTGCATGGCCAAATCAAACGCACAAGTGCTGGAAGCTGAGGTATCAGTCCTATTTGAAGTCGGAAGTCATGTCATCACTCAAAAGGCGGATTCTACTTTGCGGGATTTTTTCGGGGAATTAAAACATGAAGGAGAAAAGTATACAATAGATGGTCGCGACTATATCAGGGGTGAAATCGACCGTATAGAGATTATCGCCCACACCGATGCAGTAGGGAAATTACAGTACAACGAAATTCTATCCAGACACAGGACCGAGTCTGTCGGAGCATGGATGGTAAATCACCATATGGACACGAGCATTTGCATTCTTTCCTGGAAAGGTGAAATCGATTCGCTGGTCTCGAATGCTTCTGCACCACAACGAAAATTGAACCGTCGAGCACAGGTCAAGGTGTTTGTCAACGCGTATATCACTAAGCGGATGAATCTCATTGAAGGAATGGTACTTGACTCAAATGAGGCCGGTATTGACGCCCAGATCGTTATTCGCGGTAAGCGCTTTCTTGACTCCACATATACTGACTCATCCGGTTACTTCTCGCTAAATGCTCCTGACACTACTGTATATGCCATTGATGTCTTCGCTAAAGGATATGTTTATTCTTCAAAGATGTTCAAGAATGATCACCGGCGTGACGTTGTGTTAAGTTTTAAACCTATCCCCCTGCAAAGAGGTGTAAAATTTCAATTGCATCGGTTTTATTTTGTCGGTAATCAGGCCGTTTTGCTCAGGAGTAGTGAGCCAGAACTTGTCAGATTAATGCGATTTATGGCAATAAATCCTACCACGGTTATCTCTATCGAAGGGCACATCAATTACCCAAATAACCCGAGGGTCAGTACTGAATCAAAACAGTATGACTTAAGTGTAAGACGTGCAAAAATGGTGTACGATTATCTCGTTGAACACAAGATAAATCCTGCAAGAATGACATCTGAGGGATTTGGAAACTGGCATATGGTATTTCCAAATGCACGTACCGAAGATCTGCAACGCAAGAATAGACGGGTAGAAATCAGAATTGTGGAGCAATGATCACAAATGGCCGCCAAGTGCCGTTACATACTCCTCCACAAACGTGTCTTTTAACTTCAACTTGTATTGCATGACCCAGCGTGGGTGGGGGAGTGCGACCACTCTTTCAAAGAGTTTGTACTTATCGTTCAAGGCCTTTAAGAACTTGAAGTTTTTGCCTTTGCCCATTGAATAAGCGACTTCAGTGCTAGCGCCAAAACTGATCTGGGTTTTCAGATTGTCAAGGATCATGGGCAACACCGCTTCCTGCAGTGCGCGTGAATCGTAATAGTTGTAATTCTTGCCGTCTTTAATAAACCCGAGAGGGCATATTGAGGTGATATAAAAGTTGTGACAAAATTGTTCAACCCCTCCCAACGCATTGATAAATTCATAGACAAATGCAGATGAGAGCTCACGTCTTTTGTGAAAATCGTTGGATATCTGACATGCGGTTTCAAGGAGCACAGGATCAGTAAATGGCACTCCGGTTACACCTGCGCCAAATCGTCCCGGATTGATGCCGAGTAAAATAACACGCTGTTTTCTGTCATTGTAAAAACGATCATAAAACTCTGTCATACATCTCTTCGTCTCCTCGTTTTCATACGGAAACAACCACTCTACGTTATCCGGCAAGGGAATATCTGTTTTCAGGCCAAAGTGATACTTGAGTATGTTTTTAGTCCACGTCATTCGTCAATTATTCACACGTCAAATTTAAGTTTCCTTATTTGTGTTGTCCGGTTAATTATTCAAAGCCTGAAAACGAGGGGTGGATAGTTCAATCTCCCGCTTTGGAAAGGGCGCAAAGTTCAATCTCCCATTTTGGAAGGGGTGCAAAGTTCAATCTCCCGCTTTGGAAGGGGTGCATAGTAAGTTATTGCTATAAAAAAAGCGCCCGGAGCATAGCAACGGGCGCTTGAATATATTTTAAAATCGAATCTATTTCTGCTTAACTACAGCTGAGCATACTGCACGATTATAGTACATGATAATTGATTCGCACACGCCTGTTTTGCTGTTAGGACGGTCAGATATAGCAGCACCTTCGTTTGATATTGTTGCTCTGAGTACATTGTCTTCCCACGTGAACTCATCACCCTTGTCCGTCTGGATGATGTAAGCACCACCAGTTACTTCTGTAAAACGAATGTCGATATATTCATTTTTAAATTGAGAGCCTGCTGGAACCTTGACGCTAACAAGGAGCTCGTTTGCATCCTTTTGATACAATTCGTAAGGACATGGATATCTGTTCACAGTACTTCTGATCTCAGTGATGTACATATCATGAAATTTCCATCCATCAGGAGTCTTTTTCAAGTGTGCGGTCACAATCTGATCACCACCGTACATCGTCTGTTGATTCTCTGCATTGATCATTTTGTACTCGACACCATATATCACGACTGCCGAACGCTCGTAAATTTTTGAATACGCAATATCTTTGACAGTAGTCACATACTGTTGATCACCTGCATCAGAGTAGTGGCTCAAAACCCTTTTGATCGTAGCCAGGTCATAATCACTCCGTTGGACTTCCCCGTCAGGCGTATAAATAGCATTTATTGTCCTAAAATCAGAAGTATGCAGCTTGAGCAAATCAGTGATTCTAGGAGTGGATTTCGCTAGATTTATGAGTTCACCACGTCTTTCGATGAGTGCTTTGATAGCCAACTCATCATCACTTTGAGCCTGAATATTGTCGTTTTGGAAGACAAACAACGCTGTGAGAAGTATAGCGAAGTATTTTAACATTTCTTGCGTTTTATGTTGATTAATCTAAAAGTCGGCGCAATATCGAAAAACATTGTGGCATTTTGTTTACACGGGACATGATGACAGAATGAATTTTCTATTTTCGATCAGCCATTTACTTTTAGATTTTGGTCAGATCTCGGTGGGTTGCTACCAATTATGTCTTGAAAAATAAAACAGATGATGATACGTACAGAGATTTCACTAGTTCTCATTGCATGCAGTTTGAGTTTGACAAAGGCACAACCGGAAGAGTTTAAGACGATTGATGGTATCATAGGTGCACTTTATAGCTCTATTTCCGGACCCGCCGGGGAGCGTGATTGGGATTACTTCCATTCACTTTATAAGCCTAATGCCATTATGGGCTCTATATCACCGGATTCAGATGGAATCCTGGGATACAGGTCCATGACTCCAGAGAGCTATGTCACCAACAATGCTCCTTTCTTTCTGAAAAACGGATTTTGGGAAAAGGAAATAGGTCGTGAGGTACAGCAGTTTGGAAATGTTGCGCAGGTATTTACAGCGTATGAATTTGAGATGCAGGGCAAAGATGAAACGATAAAGAGGAGAGGGATCAACAGCGTTCAACTCATATTTGACAGTGGTCGGTGGTGGATTGTAAGTATACAATGGGATAGTGAGCGAGACGGAAATACGATCCCTGCTTCGATGCTCAATGATAACTAGCTAGTAAGTTGTCCAGCCCATGGCATTGGTGATATAGAATTTGTCCGCTTTTTGATACTTGTCATCCCTTTCAAGAGAGCGCAACAAACTCCCATCGACAGGAGTGAAACTCTCAACCCAGATTTCATCGCGCTGACAAAGTGGAGTATAAGCATTGCCATCGCGGTAAAAGCATATTTGTACTGTGATACTCCATGGGGTATTGTCTTTGGTGTAGGTCACAGCCGGATCGATTGATTCCCATTCCTTAACGGTCATTGGAAGCGGCTCAGCCATCATGCCCTTCCATCTACCCGGCAATATCGGCAGGACATGGTTGAGATCGTAATCTTCAACATTCGGAATACGCGCGAGCTGCTTTGAGTAATCTTCCCAATCATACAAATGGTCAAATCTATAGCGCTCTCCTTTGTATTCAATGTATGTGCTGTCGATGATGACAAACAGCATTCTGTCAGTATTATTCAATGCCGAAAGCCAGATGGATGCATTTTGTGACCACATTTCGTAGTGCAATTCCACTGAGCTGTCAATACGGCTCACGAAAAAATCATTTTGATATTCATACACCGTATCGGAATTGGTATCCATCACATAGTACATCGTGCTGCAACCGGATATCATGAGACCTGCAAGTAGAAGTCCAGCGGCCAGGCTTATTTGTCTTGTGATCATCAGCTGTTTCATTACCTAAACAGGATTAAAGTAATGGGAATTCACCCAATAACTGAATTTTTAATGAGTTTTTGAGTTTTAGGTTCTGTTCGGAAGGACTTTTCCTTTCAGATACAGGGTCGGAGGAAACGAGAGGTTTTGTATTTCAATATGTTTCTTCAGGTTGAATCGCATGGCTATTGGCTCGTATCCATTTGTAAATTTGCTGTCGATGTAGTTGAGGGATTTGAATAGAATTAGACATTCAATCATATGACAATAGCGTACATTAGACCTCTCAGACTGAAATGACATCACTCTCTCTCGGGCATATGAAAAGAAATACTTCCGGACTTATTTTGATCATCATAGCAGCACTGCTTATCTCATGCAATCTGTCACAGGAAAAGCACGAATTCGAAGATCAGAAAGATGAAACACCGGGGGAGTGGATGTTTAATCAACGTGCATTTCCATACGGTAAAATCAACAAAATCGCAATAGCGGAGGCTATTCAGGTGACAAGTGAAGCGCATTTGCAACGCAGGAGTCCTGGCGAACCCTGGGTCAATGCTGGTCCCGTCAATGTCGGAGGCCGCATCACTTCAATCGCTTTGCATCCAACCAATCAAAATATCATATATATCGGAGCATCTGTGGGTGGGGTCTGGAAATCTGAAGATGGGGGAGTGACCTGGGCTGTAATTTTTGAAGAGCCAGGCGCGCTGTCCATCGGAAGTATCGCAATATCACCATCTGATCCGACTATTATCTATGTAGGGACGGGAGAAGCAAATTCAAGTGCGACTTCAGGTGCATTTTTTGGGAACGGAATGTACAAGTCCATTGACGCTGGTGTAACGTGGTCCCACATTGGGCTGCAGGAGTCAAATCATATCGGCAGAATTGTCGTAGATCCCGAGAATCCGGATAAAGCCTTTGTTGCTGTGGCGGGAGCCCTGTATGCCAAAAGTCAGGAGCGCGGAGTCTATCGCACACTTGATGGAGGAGAATCGTGGAAGCGGATGCTATTTGTCTCTGACTCGACAGCATGTATCGACATAGTCATGAATCCTGAGAATACGAATACACTCTATGCTGCAACCTGGGAGAGGCTGCGATATCCTGAACGCAGGGCATATGCCGGGATCACGTCAAGAATCTATAAATCGACTGATAACGGTGACTCATGGATACAATTGACCAATGGCCTTCCGGTAAATACCGAGGTCGGGCGTATTGGACTTGCACTAGCTCCTTCAGACACTTCAGTCGTATATGCCGTGTATACGAGAGATCCGATCACAAATCTCTTTGATGGCATCTACAAAACCGAAAATGCAGGTGCTTCATGGCTTCGGGTAGACGATGGAAGTCTCGGATCGGCATTCTCTTCGTTCGGCTGGTTTTTTGGAAATATTCGAGTACATCCAGAGCATGCAGATTCTGTATTCCTTCTCGGTTTGAGAACTCACGTTTCTGGAGACGGTGGTCAGTCGTGGGAGCGTCACATCACAAACGATGTGCATGTGGACCAGCATGCATTCAAGATTCACCCACAAAACCCCAACTTCAGAGTGGCGGGAAACGATGGGGGCTTGTACATCTCCCATGATGCCGGTACGACCTGGGACCATGTCGAAGTGCTGCCAATCACACAGTTTTATACTTGTGAAGTGGACAGGCAATTGCCAGAACGCTTGTATGGAGGAATGCAGGATAATGGAACAGCCCGTACACCTGAAGGGCAGGTAGATGACTGGGAAAGGATCTGGGGCGGTGACGGGTTTTACGTACTCGTGGATCCGACAAATAGTGACATCATTTATGTTGAGTCACAATGGGGCAATATGCGCCGAACATTTGACGGTGGTTATAATTGGTCATGGGCACTTGATGGTGTTGATTTCGATGACCGCACAAACTGGAATACCCCGTTTGCCATCGCACCGCACAATCCAGCCGTCCTGTATTATGGGACGCACCGCCTGTATCGTTCTACTGATCGCACAATATCGTGGGAGCTCATCAGCGATGATCTGACAAACCCCGAAACGAGCGTCGAGGATGAAGGCACAATCACCACTATAGCCATTGCAGAATCGGATTCTAATGTAGTATATGTGGGCTCGGATGACGGATATGTGCACGTGACATTTGACGGAGGGGATACATGGACGGTCATATCGGATGATCTTCCGCTGAGATATGTCACGAGAGTTGCAATAGATCCATTTGACGCGCTGTCTGCATATGTGACGATATCAGGATATCGCAGCACCGACTATATGCCGCATGTCTACTTTACGGAAGATGGAGGTCAGACATGGGAGGACATTTCAGGCAACCTGCCAGAAGTTCCGGTAAACGATATCATTGTAGATCCCGAGATGGATCACACACTCTATATTGCTAACGACTTGGGCGTATGGTATACCAATAATCAAGGTGTGGAATGGTTCCCTCTGGGTAGCGAATTGCCTTCCACCGTTGTAAATGACCTGACACTACACCGCGACACCAGAAAACTGGTCGCCGCGACTTTCGGCAGGTCCATGTTTACTTATTTATTGGGAGAACCCACCGCTACAACAGATGTCGTCCCAGCTGAGCATTCGACAAAAGTGTTTCCAAATCCTGCGAGAGGATATACGACACTGGAATTGGATACCGAAAATGGAGGGCAAATTTTTGTGACATGCCTGGATATTTCCGGCCGTACAGTGCGTCGTGTTTTTAACGGTTATCTGACGGCGGGCTTGAATCAGGTTAACTGTGATCTATCAGGTGTTCCGGCAGGCAGTTACGTATTAAGGATTGACATCGGTGGTCAGATCGCTGTTGAAAAAATCATGATAACGAATGAGTAAAATTCCGTCTTAACGACAGAGATAAATGACAGCAGAAGAAAAGGCAATAATCGCCAGGAAAATAGAGCGCAAACTCAGTATCTCGTACGTGAAAATTGCGCAAATGGAGGAGATGACCAAGCCGGTTTCTCCCGAAAACTCGATCGGTCGTATTTCACGCATGGATGCGATCAACAACAAGAGTGTCATGGAAGCTGCCCTGCGCACCGCAAGAAAGGAGCTTGAAGACCTTAAACATGCCTCACGTCATCTCAATAATGACGATTTTGGCAAGTGCGAAAATTGTGGTGAAATGATAGACGTCAAGCGGCTTATGGTGATGCCGGGAAGCCGTCGCTGTATGAAATGTGCGCGCTGATCAATTTGATACGCGCTGATCAATTTGATAATCGATTATTCATGACATTGGATACAATTGGAGTTTAGCATGAGCCATGAGAGAGTTAGTAGCTACATACTGCTAAATGGCAATTTCCTCCTGTAGCTTGAATTGCTTTTTCCAGTCAAAATGACCCTTGATACAAAGTAGCAGATACACAAAGAAAAGGAAGGCGATAATATAGATTTCCTTGTAGATATACACATTGATCGCGACCACATCTACCAGTATCCACAATGACCAGTTTTGGAAAATTTTCTTTGCCAGCAAGTATTGGGCTACGAGGCTTCCTACAGTCGTGAAAGCATCGAAATATGGTACAGAAGCATCCGTATAATGCCCCATCAGCGCCCCGAGTATTCCGGTCCCAATGACAATGACAAGGGGCCATAAAATCCATCCTTGTTTCGACATCGTCAGGATGGGTGCAGCGGCAGAGTCAGATCGGCGGCTTGCGGCCCAGTTCCACCAGCCATAGATATTCAGCACGACATAGACCAGATGGAGAATCACATCCGAATACAACCCGGATTCCGTGAAAATATAGACCGATATCGTCACACTCACGATTCCAAAAGGCCAGGCGAGGATCTTTTCGCGCGTTTGCAAGTAGACACACAGGATTCCCGTCACTGTCGCAACAAGCTGAAGGATCAGGTTCGCGTCCCAAACTATCGAGTTGAAGGCGTCAAAGATGTCCGTAATGAAATTCACCCTGCAAGGATATGAATCGAATGTCAAACTTTATAACACACTGTGCCAAACGCATTAAATTCTGACTCACGTCCGCTTCATTTAATCCGCATCATCAATGCCTTCCCTTTGTGTTGTTTCTGTTGAACCGGTCTCCTTTCAAATCCAGCGAATTGAGTTTCTCCTCTCGTTCT
>QMOR01000132.1 GCA_003648285.1 Bacteroidota bacterium | reverse complement strand
GTGGTTGGTGCGGTGTGGGTCGGATCGATTGAATTATGGTGCGATGCGATCATTGCGATCATGTTTTGTGGGATTGCTGTCCGAGCGATTGCGTCGCTTCTGCGGAGTGAATGGACGGATCCGGATGTCGTCGCGGTCGATTGCACGCTCCGCCACGCGATCGCGGTTGTTGGAGAACATCATTGCGCAAACGAGATTGCGACACGGATTGAGGTTCTGGGTGCGGATCCTGTGATCACGAATGTGAGTGAGGTTGTGAAGTGTGGGGGTGGTCAGGGGCGTTGCTCCAGAAATATCGCTTGATATCTGAATCGTCCCTGCCTCACAGTTACCACAACATCACCTAAGTTTACAGCCCCAATTCAGGATAACCTTTTAAGCATTGGTGAAGTGCGTCGGCATTTAGGCAAAACCCTCAACACCATGTTTGAAACAGCGGGGGTGCGACCCCCTACACATCCTGCTGGGCTTGTCATGCCTTCTATAGCTCATACTTGTCTATTCGTTTCACAAAATTCCAATGATCTAACCACAAACACACAATGGTTAACAAACATACGACAAACCACAAAACAAATCCAATCCCAAAACTCCCGCTCTTGACTTGTTCTTGAACATAAATGTATATGGCTGCTGCAACGGTAACAACAAACGTAAAAAGCGTATTGGCAAAGGGGGCGAGTGTATCACGAAACCGGGCAGAGAAATCCTCCCAGGCTTTCTCGGTGTCTCCCGTTCCCGACCGAGGATGTTTTCTCAAGAAGGCTCCCATCTTTTTGATGCTTGAATCTGCTGCTCGAATGTATAAGTCATAACCTATCGCCACCAACGGGGTGAGGTACAAAAGCCAGTGGAAGTCCACAGTCTCCATTTTGAGCGAGCCAAGTCCAAACAATGCTGTGACAAATGCTAGTTTGCTGGTGGTATAAGTTGCGCGTTCGGATTGTGTCTTGATTTTTTCGGTATGAAGCGCTTGCAAAAATTCCTTATGAAGTTCTTGCTGAAATTCCTTATCACTAGTATTCATGATTTTCCTCTAAGAGGGAGAAGACATCTAATAATCGGTATTTCATCAATTAGATTGTACCGTCTCAACTATTTAGTTAACTACCTAGCAATTATGCCAGAGATTTTACCTGCAACATTACTACCTTCATCAATTACACTATGTTGAATTGTTCCTTCCTCAATTTTAACGTTGTCATAGATTAATGCATCAGATATTTTAGAGTCTGCAATCTTACAATTTTTCCCGACATATACATTGGGACCTATTCCAGAGTCTACAATCCTAGTTCCTTCGTCGATATAAACATTGTTCTTAATCTCAACATTACCTACCATGTTCCCAAGATTGCCTGGCTTTAAGTAATGTTGGTTGGCTAACAGCAATGTATCTAATGTTCCAACATCAAACCATTCGCCCTTAAATACATACCCGAGTATTCCACACTCCTCATCTTCAGCCAGCCATTTAATAAATTTTCCTAAACTGTCAACATCCTTGCCCGCTTTTATGTACTTTGACATAAGATCAAAATCTTCTCGTGTGAGCACGTAACATCCTGTACTAATAAATTTATTTGCTGGCCACGTCGGCTTTTCATCGAAATCTTTAATTGCACCGGTTTTATCAACCTCAACGATTCCAAATTGGCTCATATCTCTCAAGTGGGGTGGTAATTGTAATGCAAGTATTGATTTATTGTGTTTCATATAAAAACCAAAAAAATCCGATAAATTGTATTCGAACATGTTATCTCCAGCAATTATCATATAATCCCGGTCTCCCTTCACATCTCTAATATACTTAAGTCCCCCAATGGGCCCTAACTTTTCACTATAGTTTGCGTGAGGTTCGATAATGAGTTCAACATTCATATTCGGATACCTATTCTTGTTAAAAAACTCAAGAAAATGCTCTTTAAACTCCTTATTTGTAGATACATACACCTGATTTACATTATCAAAATTATTTAGGTCATCCAGTATATAGGACAGAATCTCTTTTCCCATTATTTTTAATAGTGGCTTTGGCTTATTTTGTGTTAATGGCCAAAGCCTCTTAGCATATCCTCCTCCAAGAATAATTACATCTATTAAAGTACCCCCTATTCGTTTCCTTTTTTTATCTGCTGGTTTGATGGAAATAGAGATCATTTCGCCAGTTTCTACATGTGATGTAGATTTTTCGTGTTCCTCAGCCACTTCTTCATTTTGCTCCGAAGATACTATGTCGTTTTCACGCTCATAAGTGTTCCCATAGACTATGGAGGGTTCGGATGGTGTTTTTTCAGGTAATGTAACTTTTTCATACTCCTCAGCCATTTCTTTAAACGTTTCTTCTGTTCGTTCTTTTTCCAATAATTTCCCTAAAGCTTTTACAGGTCCGCTTTTGATAGTCTTCACATCAATTGATCTGAAAAATACATCTCTACGCTTTAAATGTTCCATAACAGACTCCAACACTTCGTTACACTTGTTTCTAATGAGATTTGTTTCGATGTCCGAAAAAATTGTACCATCAATATTGGATGGCTTTTTTAATGTAACCTCAATTATCCACCCCTTCGAATCAATAATCACGGCATCCGTTAAATAATCCTTCAATATGAATTTTATCTCACCCGGAGGTAAATTCCAGAGAGAAGTTATTGCGATCGTTGGAACTCTCCTAAATCCAATATCTAGAACATCACCCAATCTTAATAACGAAATTAAAAAAAGAATATCCATTCTTTCATTATCAATTGGTATCATGCAATCATTGCGAGCATTTTTGATCTCGTCTTCAGCTCCCGCCACATCTCCATGACCCAAACATATCCACGCAATAGGCTCTATATATACCCTATCCAGACCAAGCATTTCTTCACCATTTTCCATAACCCAGTCGAATGATCTACGAGCATGATCTTTATTAGTCTCTTTGAATGATTCATAAGGTTCCTTCTGTTTTATCCTACCAATATCATGTAATAATATTGAACAGAATAAACAGAAAAGTTCATTTTCTCCCATTCTATATTTTATATTGTACGGCACTGTCAAATCAATATTCTTTAAAATATTATCGCAATGTACCAATCCATGTTCCGAATAGTACGGCGCATTGATTCTCGCTAGTTCGGGTTCTAACTTGGTCCGCACTCCCTCATATCTTCTGAATAGATGAAGCGACTTATCTGAAAATATGCGTTCAATATCAGATTTTTTCATAGATGTTGTTTTATCCAACATGATTTTCCTTTATTCTTATTTGGTATACATATTATACTTCCTATTACATCCAAACCACGTATTTAAACGCAGATCCTGCATACAGCGAGTTTACGTTTATCGTACAATATGCACCGGCAAATCCACTGTTGTAAACCAACCACGATAGCATAAACCCACCATGTGGATCACATCGTCTCATGCGTTATGATCAGTAATGCCATGATACTTAAACGTATCCCGCCCCTATCCAAGACTTTTTATTTTACTCTGGCCAGTCAAAAAATAGTACATGCCTGCGGCAGGATATTGTGTGATTGCGGTTTTTGACATACATCGCGACGCAAACGAGATCGCGACGTGACGTTCTGTGCTGGGCGCGGATCCAGACCACAAATGCAAGCGAGGTTATGAAGTGAGCGACGAAACTTCCGAACCCCGGAAGATCACTCTTTCTCAGCCACCAGAATCACTGTAGAATATGTAAAAAGCAGTCTCCCCTCATCATCAAAGCGAACCCTGAGACCAGTTTTATCCCCCTCGACCGAATCCACAATCATACGCCGGACTTCCCCGGCGATCTCCTCCCCAGGATCTGCGATCTTTATCCACTCATCGAAATAGAAGTTGGCATCCCAGTTTCTCGCATGAATAACCTTGAGCCCCGCATCCTCAAGCATCCCGACCAGTTCCGGCTTTGAATACAGGCGAACATGGGACGGATCACGGAGTTGCTCGATTCTGTTGTGGTATTCGCTCTTTATAGCGTCCTCGGAAGAGAGCCCGTCCACGAGCACGATCTTCCCGTCGGTTTTGCAGACACGAGCCATCTCTGATACCGCCTTTCCGGGATCTGTGAAATGGTGGAATGCGAACCTGCATGACACGATATCAAACGACTCGTCCTCAAATTCGAGCGATTCCACATCCATTACCCTGAAATCGACATTATCAAGACCCCGCTCTCGCTGTATGCGCTCAGCGACCAGAAGCATATCCCGGGTCATGTCGCAGCCGATAACGTTAGCATTAGCTCTGGAAACCCGTTTTGCGAACTCAAACGCGAGAAAGCCATTCCCAGTCGCCACATCCAGTACCTTATCAGACTCCCTGGGCGCGGTCAGGTCAACGATCAGGTTCAGGTGATCCTTATCCGAGAGGATGCTGCTCTTCGAGTATGCGCCTGACCGCCTGCCGAACCGATCCTTTGCCGACTGTTTCTTGCGGTGCGCGACGAGACCGCCATCCATCAGGATCTCGAGCAGGAAATCCGGCATCTTCGTTCCGGTGTACTCGCAACCTCCCGCGGTTACCGTGCCGTCTTCGATATCGATCTCAACCACGTCCCCCTCTTTGCAAGGGATCTTCGTTCCGGTCTCGATTAAGGGGAGCCCGATGTTTATAGCATTTCGAAAGAAGATGCGCGCAAAGGACGCCGCCACAACGCACCCCACCCCTGCATGTTTGATCGCGAGCACTGCTTGCTCTCTCGATGAGCCGCATCCAAAATTCATGCCGGCGACGATGATGTCGCCGCGCCTAACATTCCCTGCAAATCCGGGATCGATGCCCTCGAGCACGTGATCGGCAAATACCTGCATATCGGTGGTGCGCAGGTATTTGCCGGGGATTATCGCATCGGTATCGACGTCATCCCCGAATATCCATGCCTTTCCTTTTATCTTCACTTCAGGACTACCAGTGGATGATGTCCCTTCTTGGCTGGCTTCTCTTTGTGTGGCGCTCTTATGATCTCGGTGTACTTGTCCATCTCTTCCTTGCCGTTTACGAAGACTGCATTGAAGTACTTCATGGTTCTCGGATCCATTCCAAGCAATCCGAAGTGCAGCGCGAGTTCGACTATGAACCAGTACATCGCCCACAAGTGAACTGTGCGCACAAATCCGATCGGGGACATGTTGAACCACGGAGAGATGTATCCAATGTAGTAGAGGATACCAGGTTCAATATACGTATGCCAGAATGCATACTCAGGAGCGTACATGATCACTCCGGTTGCCACGATCAGGAATATAGCGATGTTTTCTGGTATCACCAGCAGTTTGATCGCCGGGTGCAGCTTGTTTTTGTAATGCCCGGACTCTTGGTCGACGACGACGTATCGTGGATACTCTGCCTTACCAAAGAGACTGAGAATCATATTCTTTATCTGGATCGCATCAGGTATGAAGAATATCTCCGAAAGGAGATGTCCGCTCGTAAGCAGGTTATAGATGGTGAATATCCAGACTGCTATGATGAATATGAGCGCGGCGAACATGTGGAACAAGCGCACGTTCTCATACGGGATGAGATGCCATGCATCCATCGTACATATATTGAACTGTTTTGCCATGTACCAGCCGGTGATTATAAGGGTCACACATGAAAATAGGTGGAACGCATGCGCACGCATGCTTTTTGGATCATATCGTTCGGTTATCAAACCATTGCTCTGTGACATGTAATGCCTCCTCTGCCGCATATCGCGGCGGCATTGCGATATACGAACCGATCACTTTTAAATGTTGTGGTTTGTGCCCATGGCTGGACGGTAGTGCTGGCAGGGATATGTGATATCCGAATCGCCTTTTACGTAATCCACGCCCTCCCGCAGGTACCCAATCGCGTCTTCGATCTTGCCTGGTTCTTCAAACCCATAAGAGAGACGCATCTGCCTTCTCCCGACCTCTGCCAGACTGCCCGCCGGATGGACGCAGAACTCACCAGGAAGATAGAGCACCCGCGGCTTTTTTTCAATAGGGGATCCGTCGATATTAGGATCTCCTGTCGTCCTTGAGAGGAACCTGTGGAGTGGCGATCCTTCATCGGTCATGATCCCTTCTTCGAATGTAAGATAGTAGTAAAACCCAGCCCTGCCACCTCTAATATCCACAATAAAGTCCCCGACCGCATCATCGATCCATCTCCTGACCGCGACCGCCCGTTCCCGGTACCCCACCCGGACCTTCGTGAGCTGGTCGTTTATGTGGTGATCCATGATGTAACTTGCGATCTCCTGCGTGATGAGCGGCGCACTGAACCCCACATCATTCGTCCGCTGAACCATCGCACGCATGAACGCGCACCGAGCTCCGGTCATATACCCGATCCGGAGCGCGGGCGCGAGTATCTTTGAGAGCGTCCCCACTTCGTAAACGATTCCGAGATCGTCGTAGAGAAATCCTGATTCGGGCGCTTCTGCAAGATGATCGTGTATCAGATCTTCATACGCCTTGTCAAATATTATCGGAATCTTTCTATTCAGATCGCGGGACAGTTCTGTTACGATCCGGACCAGTTCCCTCCTGCGCCCGTTCGAGAGGATCGTGCTTGTCGGGTTGTTGACCGTCACGATATAGACAAATCTGATCTCCTGCCTTGCCTCGCCGAGTTCTCCGATCGATTTCTGCAGCAGATCGGTTCTTATCCCGTACTCATCCTCAGGAACTGCCAAAACATGAAACCCAGACCTTTCAAGGAGATTGCAGTAGATGTAATAGATCGGGTCGGTCGTTATCACGATACCCGGATTTAAAAGATGCGATACCCCATCAAGCAGGCTTGTTGCTCCATTCGGGCCGATTATGATCTCCTTTGATTCCAGTATCTCTTCATCCATTCCACCGATCCTGTTATCGAGATGATATCGCCTGATCGACTCGATTAAGTTCACAGATCCCTTTGATCCACCGTAGTTGAGTGCCGCCCGGTACTTCTCAGGATGGGCGAGAACCTCCCTCTGTGCTTCTTCGATCAATCCCTTAGGTATCGCCCTCTCATTCACGTATCCTACCCCGAGATTGATGTCGATTCCGTCCCTGAACTTAAGAGCGAAGTCTGCCATCATCCGGTTGACAGGCGATGGCGTGGACGAGGCGTACCCGTACCCGGATAAGGGGATTTCATCCAGTCTCATCACTTCTTACGGGGCGTTATCATTATTTGAACTTTGCCGATCAGAACTGAAGACACAAATGGATCGAAAGGATTATGTACGCCGAGAACAGTGATTGGGTAAAAATGGAGACTGGCAATGAAAAGATGGCAGCGTGATTATGGATTAGCAATGAGGATGTTCTTGACGATGTTCCTGCTCTTTGCAGTTTACATCGCATTCATAGGGGTACTGTCATACCTCAGAGTCCCTCTCGGCATGATCGTTATTTTCGCAGGAGTTATGCTCTTCGCGCAGTACTACTACTCGGACAAGATGGTGTTGTACAGCACAGGCGCCCGCGTCGTGACCGAAAGCGAAGAGCCCGGGTTGCACGAGATCGTCTCGAGACTATGCATCGAAGCAGACCTGCCAAAGCCGAGGGTTGCAGTCGTTAATAGCAGTATTCCAAATGCCTTTGCAACCGGCAGAAGCCCAAAGAAAGCAGTGGTCGCGGTCACCACAGCACTCATGCAGAAACTCGACCGAAATGAGGTATCTGCTGTGCTTGCGCATGAACTGACGCACGTGAAGAACCGGGACGTGATGGTTCTGACCATCGCTAGTTTCTTCTCAACGATTGCCTTTTTCCTTGTCAGGTACCTGATATTCTTTGCCGGGGACAGGCGCGGAGGCGGTCAGATCATGCTTGCATGGGTCGCATCGATTGCAGTGTGGCTCGTCAGTTATCTCCTGATACGTGCACTCTCCCGATACCGGGAATTCGCTGCAGATCGCGGAGCTGCCATAATCACGGGTCATCCGTCCCATCTCGTGAGCGCGCTTATGAAGATCAGCGGTTCAATGGATCGGGTGCCGACTGAGGACCTCAGGAAAGCGGAAGGCATGAACGCATTCTATATCATACCGATATCCAAGAGTTCGATAATGGCACTATTCTCCACGCACCCTTCGCTTGAGAAGAGGGTTGCTGCACTCGAGAAGATCTCCAGAGAGATGGAACTGGCATGAAACTATTTAACACGGTACTTGGAAGAACGGAACTTAAGAAACCGAAGATCGAGGCATTGTTTGCGCTCTCGACCGCATACATATCGTTAGAGGCGCTCGGCTTCAAACCAAGTGGTGTAGCCGGGATCTGCTTTAAGCCTGTCGAATCATCGCGGTTTTCGGAACTGGAGGGCAATCTCCGGGAACTCTTACAACTCAGCGCATCTGAAACCGGGACTATGTGCCAGTTCCGGACGGACGAGTACAACTACAACTGGGTCCTCTTAAGCGACGAGGACTTCGAGGACCTTGTCACCACCACGCACCTGATAAGCGAGACGATCATCGAACATGGCTT
>QMOR01000131.1 GCA_003648285.1 Bacteroidota bacterium | reverse complement strand
GGGTAATAATTATGTCCCACTTCGTGAATAATGACTGAGATCGCAGAGTTTTTTGACGCCTCCGAATACGTCCCGTCTTCTTCCGCACGACCCGGATTAAAACATATCATTGGATACTCCATGCCGCTAGCAGCCTCTACAGATATTGCTACGGGATATGGATATGGAATCGAATATCGGCTGTATACATCCAAAGTATGCCTGACAGCCTTCGATGAATAGCGTCTGTAAATCGGATATGCCTCCTTTGGATAGTAGCTCATGCACATGACTTTCTTCCCGTCCGTATTTTCATACGCCAGAGCGTCCCAAATAAATTTCTTACTCGCCGTCCATGCAAAGTCCCGCACATTTTCAGCTTTATACTTCCATACTTGCTTTACTTTCGAAACCTTCTTTTGTTCGTTGTCCTGTGCATTTTCAAGTGTCACGATTTCTACAGGCTCGTCGCTGGTTTGTGCCTCGTTCCAACGATTGAGAGCCTCTTCGGATAAGACGTCAGGATAGTTCTGACACTCCCCGGTACTTCCGATGACATGATCGTCCGGCACTGTGATTTCAACATCAAAATTTCCAAAAGTCAAGGCAAATTCACCCCTACCGGTAAATTGATTGTTTTGCCATCCCACCGCATCAGTATACGCGCATAATCGTGGATACCATTGCGTCATTGTGAACAGATAATTGCCGTCATCAGGAAAATATTCATAGCCACCCCGCGCAAGAGTTGATGCATCACCTGTCGCAATATGTTGCATATCGATGCGATCGACCAGGTAATAATTCCATGTTATGCTAAACGTAAAATTCTCTCCCGATTTCACAGGTGATGGCAATTCGACCCGCATCATTGTTTGATTAATCGTGTACTTCAGGTCATTGCCATTTTGATCCTTAACGAGTTCAATATGCACACCGTACTTTTCCTTCTCCCTCCAGGAGTCCAGTCCGCGTATGGCGCTTTCACTCATTTTATCGCTGATCTTGCTTTCTGTGAAATACTGGTTGTCGTTTAAAACTGAATGCTGATTTTCATCCAGTTGGAGCCACAAGTATCTGAGCGTACTTGGCGAATTGTTGTGATAGGTAATTTTCTCATGGCCACGAAGCTGGATTTTCTTTACGTCGAGTTCGCACTTGATCTGATAGTCCACCTGTTGCTGCCAGTAGTCCGGACCCGGGGCGCCGTCGATGCCGCGATACGTATTCGAAGCGGGGAGGATGGTACCAAGTTGTTCAAATTTGGTACCGTGATTTGACTGGCTTTGAACAGTAAAAGAGAGCAGACTGCATACCAGAAATGGCAGGAATTTGGAATTGTGCATAGTGATTTTGTTGATTCGAGATATGCAAATGTAAGCAGAGTGTACCGGAGTAAAGGAATCGCTTGTCATGTGCATCTAACTTTTGAAGACACAATTGAACGCAAGGTTATCTTGTTAGATAGTATACAACCTGGATTAAAGCCTGGACTCTATGAAACTTACCCGACCACTCCTCATCCTCCTCGCCATTGTGGTATTAGCTGGAGGCTACTTTTATTTTGCTGACAGTAGTGATGACTCAGGGCAGAGCAATTTGCTTGTTTCTGTAAAAGAAGGTCCGCTGTTGGTGACGATTCACGCTTCAGGGGAGCTGCAGGCAAAGAGATCCGAGAAAATCAAAGGACCCGATGGCCTGCGATCAGTTGGATTGTACCGGGTCACGATTGAGGACCTGATTCCCGAGGGGACGGTGGTCAAGGAAGGAGATTATGTCGCTTCATTAGACAAGACAGAACTCGACGAAAAAATTAAAGAATCACAAACCGAGATTGACAAAATTGAAACTCAGCTCGACCAGATCAGGATTGATACAGCTATTGAAATGCGGGGGCTCCGTGATCAGCTAATCAATCTCAAATTTTCATTGGAAGACAAGAAGCTCTCTATGGAGTTGAGTAAGTACGAGCCCCAGGCCATTCAGAAACAGGCCCAACTCGATATGGAAAAATCGGAGCGCGAATACGCACAACTCGAAAACAAGCTGATATTGACGCGGGAGAAATCAATTGCAAAAGTTGGAGAAATAGACGCCTCGTACAGGCAGCAAGAACACAAACTCAACCGCCTCCTCGGATTTCAGAAAAAAATGACAATTATGGCTCCCAAAGACGGGATGGTCATCTATATCCGGAACTGGAACGGAAAACGCGGGCCGGGCTCGCAAATTTCGGGGTGGGATGCCACGGTTGCAGAATTACCGGATCTGAGTGAAATGATGACCATGGCCTATATCAATGAAGTCGATATCAGTAAAGTCATGCCGGGTCAAAACGCCCGGATTACAGTGGATGCATTTCCCGGCAAAGAATTTCAAGGTCTGGTTGTCACTAAAGCAAATATTGGTGAGCAGATCCGAAATTATGACACAAAAGTATTTGAAGTCATTGTCATTCTTCAAGAACAGGATTCATTATTGAGGCCGGCGATGACGACCGGAATATCAATAACAGTCGATTCAATTGGTACTTGTCTTCAGATTCCACTGGAGGCGATCCAAAGCGATAGCCTAAGTTTTGTATTCAAAAAGACGAGGACGGGATTTATCAAGCAGGAAGTGGTCACAGGCCCTTCGACCGACATCGATATTTCTATCGCGCTTGGCTTGAGTAAAAATGACATGGTCAGCCTCAATGCGCCCTCACATGCCGACGATCTGGAATTTGTTTACCTGGATCAGGATGAGAAGCGGCAAATGATCCAGGAACTTGAAAATGCCCTGACCAGGCGCATTAAGGCCCAGCAGGTTATTGCGCGCTCTGTGAAACAGGAGAATCTTCAGAGTAAAGATACCGGCGGCTCTACATTTATCATTTTTTAACCGCCCTGCAGGTCAATTTATGGGACGCAACCTATTCAATTTCCAGATAGCACTTGACAGTGTGATAGTCAACAAACTACGGGGCGTGTTGACTGCCCTTGGCATCGTGTTTGGAGTGGCCGCGGTGATTACGATGCTTGCAATCGGGTCAGGTGCCAAAAAATTTCTTCTCGATCAAATGAAGCTCATCGGTACAAATAATATTGTATTTGAGCACAGATCAGCGGACGATATGGAAGGCTCTTCTGATGAAACTACCAGTGCAGAATCTACTGCAGAAAATAATAGTCAATTAGAAACCTGGGCTCCGGGTATGTCTGTAAATGATATTGAAGCAATTCGAAGAAGTACGCCATCTGTCGATTTACTCAGTCCTGAAATTATTATCGAGACCAGGGCGATTTACAACGGTAAAATACTGGATGTGCGATGTGTTGGCGTGTCTAATGCTTTCTTTGAATTAAATGGTCTTTCAACGACCAAGGGAATGCTATTTGCACAGGAGCATTTTAATCAAAGAAAGGCAGTTTGTGTTATTGGTAAAAATATAGAGTCCAAGCTTTTCAGTGGTCAAAAAGCTATTGGAAAAAGTATAAAATGTGGAACCAGCTATTTTACAGTTATTGGTATTCTCGATCGACGCATCGCCACAAGGGAAACATTAAATGCTCTGGGTGTGCGCGACTACAATTCAGATATATTTATTCCATTGGAAGTTTCGCTAGTGCGTTTTGGAGACAGGTCGCGCATTCGCAAAGATGATGTAGGGAGGAATTCAGACGATGAAGAAGGTGAAATGCATCAAATCGACCGTCTCGTTGTACGGGTGAGCGATTCTAAATATCTGCAAGCGACTGCTGATGTCATTAGCCGCATGCTCAAGCGCAGGCATATGGGACAGGTAGATTTTAGTGTAGAAATACCTGAACTTCTTCTCCAGCAAGAGCAGAAGACACAGGACATTTTCAACCTTGTCCTGGCCGTAATCGCCGGTATTTCTTTGCTGGTTGGTGGAATTGGAATTATGAATATCATGCTTGCGTCAGTTTACGAGCGGATAAAAGAAATAGGTCTCAGGCGATCGATGGGTGCGACGAGTAAGGATATTGTGAAGCAATTTCTCTTCGAAGCCATGTTGGTGAGCATTATCGGTGGTATCCTGGGAATATTACTCGGGGTTGGGGCGGCAAAAGGTATTTCACAGGCAGCTGATATTCCTACTACAATTTCATGGTGGTCCATACTTTTATCGTTTGGTGTTGCGGCATCAATCGGTCTTATTTTCGGCATTTTCCCGGCGCGCAAAGCTGCCAAACTGGATCCAATTAATGCTTTGCGCTCAGATTAAATCAGACATCATATGAATCTTGCAAAAGTCATTATGCGCCCGGCCATATGCCTGTGCATATTTTTCGGAATTTACGATACACCCGCATTCGGACAGTTGGGTGAAACTGCTACCCTCACCCTTGACGAGGTGGTCACATTGGCCCAGAGCGATGCACCCGACGCTCTGCTCGCCGAGACCAGATGGGAAGGAAGCTACTGGACATACCAGATATTTGTTGCTGACTTTAAACCTCAGATAATTCTGAGCGCCAACACCCTGCCCAGGTTTAACAGGTCGATTGAGCCCGTGACACTTCCGAACGGATCGGAGGCATTCAAAGTGAGATCACTTATGGACAATAGCCTGAACCTGTCGATCCAACAGGATTTTTCACCCACCGGAGCGACCATATTTGCAGGGACAAGCCTGAGCCGGCTCGATATATTTGAAACCGATGGCATCGATGCTTCCACATCATATCTATCCACACCATTTAATATTGGTTTTGTGCAGCCGTTATTCCAATACAATGCCATGAAGTGGCGGAAGGAAATAGAACCCATATTATATCTCGAAAATGAAAAAGCCTATTCAGAAGAAATGGAAGCGGTGGCAAATCAGGCAGCCGTTTTGTTCTTTGATTTAATGATCAGCCAGCTCGACGAAAAAGCCGCTTTGCGAGACAAGAGCAATGCCGACACACTTCTTGTCTTGTCTAATGGGAGGTATTCGGTCGGAAAAATAGCAGAGACTGACCTGCTCCAAATTGAGCTCAATGCCATGCAGGCCGAAGCTCGCCTGGCGGGGGCACAACTCAATATGCAAACGAACTCGGAGCGATTGCGCGATTTTCTTGGCATCCAGCAAATTATCACGTTTGATCTTGTGCCGCCATATGACCTTCCGGACATCGCTGTTGAACCCCAGGAGGCCCTGACATATGCGATGCAAAATCGCAGCAACGTGATAGAATTTCAGCGTCGCCTGAAAGAAGCCGAACGCGAAGTTGCCCGTGCAAAGGGTGAGACAGGAGTCACTGCGAGCCTGATCGGATCATTCGGACTCACACAAACCGGGTCTCATCTGGACGCGGTCTACAGGGATCTTCTTGACCAGGAGCTCATTACATTTACTATCACGGTGCCTATTGCCGATTGGGGGAAGTCTCACGCGCGCAGAGCAGTCGCCATGTCGCGTATGGAACTCGAACAACGCCAGGTGGAGCAGGAGAGTGAAAACTTTCGCAGGCTGGTCCTCTTGCGCGCCAAGCAGTTTGAGCTCGTCAGGCGTAACGCAGAGATTGCGAAACGCTCATTTGACACCAGCAAGAAAAGATACGATATCAGTTATCAGCGCTACCTGATTGGAAGGATTTCGGTAACGGACCTCAATATTGCCCTGGTAGAACAGGAAAATACGCGTCGTGCATATCTTCAATCCGTTCGAGAATTCTGGATGGCACTCTATGAACTGCGTGGGCTCACTCTGTATGATTTTGAGGAGCAAAGACAATTGATATTGGACAACCCTGAGGTGGAATAGATGGGCTCAATTGACTAAATTTGAGGTCGACATAACCAACAACCGCATATTATGAGCAAGAACGGATCCAGAAAAAAAGAGACGAACATAGATTACGAGCAAACTATAGACGGGGACAAGAGCAAAGATGAGAACAAGAACATAGATAAAGATCTATACGAGAAGGAATTGAAGAAATTGTCAATCGAACTCGTGCACTTGCAGGAGTGGATCAGGGCCAAAGGATTGAAGGTGGTAGTTCTGTTTGAGGGCCGCGATGCGGCTGGCAAGGGAGGTACGATAAAGCGGATTACTGCCCCGCTCAGCCCTCGCGTTTGCAGAGTGGCCGCCTTAGGCATACCTACCGAAAAAGAGAAGACCCAATGGTACTTTCAACGATACGTTTCATATTTGCCAGCAGCTGGTGAAATGGTGCTGTTTGACAGAAGCTGGTACAACAGGGCTGGTGTTGAAAAAGTCATGGGTTTTTGTACGCTAAAAGAACACGAGGAATTTCTGCGCTCATGTCCATACTTCGAGCGCATGCTGATCCGGTCGGGCATCATTCTAATCAAGTACTGGTTTTCAGTCAGCCCGAACGAACAGGAAAGGCGTTTTCAGAGCCGTATTGACAGTCCATTAAAACGGTGGAAATTTAGTCCTATGGATATACAGTCACGCGACAAGTGGCTCGAATATTCAAAAGCAAAGGACGAAATGTTTGCTGTGACAGATACGAAGCAATCACCGTGGTACGTGGTCGATGCGAGCGACAAGAAGCGCGCGCGGCTCAATTGCATATCTCATTTGCTGAGCCTCATTCCCTATGAGAAGTCGAAAGCAACAAAAATCTCTCTGCCTCCACACGATGACAAGAATGAATACATTCGTCCACCACTGGATTACCAGACGTTTATTCCGGAGGTGTATTAGTGGTCGGGGTGCCCACCTCCGCTAATCTGGCTATGTTGGCCGAATTAATCATCAAACCTGATAATTCTGTCAACGGGAGGTTCTACATTCTCGATTACAAATTGAAACAAGACTGGATTATTGCTCCACAGAACGGAAGTGTCCATGGGAGGCAACACGAGGATATTATTGCTCACCGGGACATAGTCTATCTGATCATCAACACCACCGTCTTCAGTGATTTTGTAGATCGTCCCTTCGGAGGGGCGGACCATGCACTGATAAATCGCATAGGCACTTCTGGACTCAGCATCGAAGGCCTCATAGATAAACGAAAAGATAGAAAGGTCGATGCCATGTGCAGCAAGCATGGCGGCTGTTCCGCATAAGTCCGGGATTTCGCCGCATGTATCCATCCCGTCGCTCAGGAGGAATACGAGTTTTTTATTGCGTTTGGCAGAAAACATATCCTTGGTCATGCGCATTCTGCGATTTAATGGTGTTGGCCCATGCGGACGCACATGGTCAATTTGAGTTGCCAATTCTGCCCGACTGACACTCGCTATCGGATAATTTAATGCCATGCTTCTGCTATCACATTCCCTGCCAACCGTAATAGTGCCCAAAAATACATTAGGCCGCAGATTCATTGCAATAAAAATGGCAAGTTGTTGTGCAATACGAAATTTTGTCCGAATGGACTCCTTTGGAGAATTCTCATTGCTCCATGCTACCGGATCATCCATCGATCCACTTAAATCAATAAGCAAAATGATTTCTTCATATGCATGAAGCTCACTCAGTATTAATTGGTGATTTCTTGGCAAGAGACTATAATCGAGTACCGGAATACTCGACACGTCATTTAACGAGTCTATGTCCACGGAATCAAGCGACACGGATTGATTGGGCACGATATTTAATTCATATTTATTGGGTGGTATATCGATGCCGGTCATTTCCAGTTTATTGAGAAGCGTGTCCAGGTTTTGCTGCGCAAATGCATTATCCGGATTATAAATCAATGCCTCCCTGTAGTGATCGATGGCCAGGTAGATATACTCCCACCTCACAAGGCACACTGGCTCTTGCACATCGTTGGAGCTCAGTCCGCGCGCTACAATTGAAAGATACCCTCTTGCATTTTCGATGTCCGAGAAGAATCCATAATCAGGAGAAGCTGATCTTCGCAATTCCATATTTGCTGCATGCAGACTTCGTTCTGCCTGTTTAAAATAGGGCCATCCCCTTTCGTCCAGCATCTGGCAGACTCCCAGGTAATAAAAATACCGCGCCCGCTCATTGTGCTGTGACATGAGAAAAGGATTTGTCTTTAGCAACTCATTGGCAATTTCAATTTGATTACGAGACAGCAAATGCTTTATTAAAGCATCGAATACATCGGAATTGTATCGAATTAACTGGAGGTTTTCCTTGTAAAGTTTTGCGGTATTTTTTTTGCTACTCGCTGAGATTATTTCCTGAAATACACCGGCAATTATAATACTATCTGCCTTTTCTTCCTGAGCCGTAGAAAAGGGAAGAGCTGTGCAGATTGCAAATGCAGTGGTGATGAGAATTCGCCGGTTCAATAAATATCCTGTTCTGAGTGTGCAGCGAGATTGCCTATTATTTGCAACGATGGTAAAAAGGGGATTCATACCTGAGATAATGAGATTCTCGATGAACGCATTGTATTTATCGAAATAATCATCTTAAGGATACAGTAGCATCACTGATTCGGCCGGAGCGAGCATCGGCTCAGAATCAACGGAGACCATCATCTTCAGAATCTGCTGGAGCTGTCATCATCACAGATTCGACCCGGGTCATCATTGAATTCAGAAACAGGAGGGAGCGTCTGTGGTTGAGGCAAGACAATACTTATGCCAAAAG
>QMOR01000130.1 GCA_003648285.1 Bacteroidota bacterium | reverse complement strand
ACATGCCGGCAAATTCTTTAATGCATTTGAGGCACTTTGTTCCGATCCGGTCAAGGCATTGACTCCTGGTAATGCTTAAATGTGCATTATATCAGGATACGTGCCGAGCTTGAATTAAATATCACAATCTTTTTCGCCACGTACGTGTTGCGTCTATCCTGCCAAACTGAAGAGTAAATCCTGCCAAACTGAAGAGTGAATCCTGGCGGAAATGATCTAAATGACATGGCAACAATGGAAACCCACTAAGGGATATTGAGTAACTTATGTGTCTGCACACTCAACTTCCACCTTGGATGCTGAGAGCAGTAGTCGATGCATATTTTAATATTTGAAGCAAGAGAAGGACCATCCATTGGTTGAATAAAAAAGTGCTTGAATTCCCAATTGCTAAAATCATCAGGATCAATTCCTGTCTGAGGGTAAACAATTTTTATTTCGTCGCCTTTCTGTACTACGACCTCCGTATTTGCTTTAGGACTCATGCATATCCAGTCAATCCCTTTGGGGACTCTTTGTGTGCCATTCGTTTCAATGGCGATTTCGATATTCTTTTCATGCAGTACATCGATGAGCGCCTCATCCAGTTGCAATAGTGGTTCGCCACCGGTACAGACAATATACGGATGTGTATCGGAGTCGGCAGGCCATATATCGAGGATGTGAGTTGCAATTTCATGCGCATCGTATTTACCGCCTCGTATGCCATCGGTGCCTATGAAGTCCGTATCACAGAATTTGCAAATTGCTTTGTGCCGGTCTTCTTCACGACCTGTCCAAAGATTGCACCCTGCAAAACGGAGAAAAATCGCTGCTCTTCCTGTATGTGCTCCTTCTCCCTGGAGAGTGTAGTAAATTTCCTTTACCGTATACCTGGGCATACGCTACGGGATGACTGCAGAGACTTCGATTTCCACGAGGTAGGCCGGCGTAATCAATGCACTAACCTCGAGTAAGCTCGTCGCAGGTCGAATCTGTCCATAGACTTCTTCATGTGCCTTTGCGACGCGCGCCCAGTCTTTGATGTTTGTCACAAATGTCCTTGTGCGAATGACATCCTCATGTGATGCACCGAAATGATTGAGCGCATCCTCTACGATTTCAAGAATGCGTTTGGTCTGACTATATGGGTCTCCCATGGCATATGCTTCACCATCCTTGACAGAGACTGTCCCGGAAACCTCGATGATATTGCCAATTTTGACTGCGCGGGAGTAACCCACAATGCTCTCCCAGCGTGCCCCGGTTGAATAGTTCTTTCTCATAATCTTGTCAATATTGGCTTAATTGTCAATTCTTGAATACGCAGAAATGTAAACCTCCTGTTTAAACAAAGATAGGTTGATATTTGGAATCCTGATTTGGGACCAGCAGAGATAATTTGTAACAAGGACAAAAGTGAGTGGATTGTTGATTGCTTTAGCACAAGATAGATTTGCACTAGTTGTAATATGCTGATAAACAGTAGTAAATACATATATATAATGCCTATATTAAGGAGTTTTAGAATAGGCATACTCCCTCGACACCATTTCATTGTGCCGTCAGGAATTGTGCTGGATCAAAGTCATTCAAATGCAAGGCTTGTATCCTTTGATACATTAGAGATATTTTTAATTTTTGTACGATACTAGGACAACTTAAAATACACCAATGAGATTACACCTTGTTTCTGGAGGTTGTGGCTTTGTCGGCCGCAACATGGTCAAACGGCTACATAGCAGCACCAATGATGGCGTGTTGTTTATCGACAATCTGTTGATTGGAAAACACCCATCAGAGTGGTTGGGCCTTCCTCAAATGGAGTCCCGCGGGGATATGGAGGTCTTCGGAGAAGACGAACGCCTGTTTTTTATTAAGGATGACTTCAGAAATTTCTTGCGCAAACTGCTTGATGATGAGGAGTTTGTACAGAAGACATATGGTATCGACTTTGAGAGGTTTTCAGATGTGTTTCACTTCGCTGCGATTGTTGGCGGCCGTCTGGTGATTGACGGTGATCCGATGATGGTGGCACTTGATTTGTCAATCGATGCCGAGTTTTTCTTCTGGGCCTGCAGGTACAAGCCCGAACGAATGTTGTATCCAAGTTCGTCAGCAGCCTACCCGATCAATCTTCAAACGGATGACGGAGCGATTGCTTTGAAGGAATCGGATATAGATCGCACGAATATGGGCCAACCTGATATGACTTACGGGTGGGCAAAGCTGACCGGTGAGTATCTGGCACATATTGCGGCCAAGCACTACGGAGTGAAAGTGACATGTATAAGACCATTTTCGGGCTATGGCGAAGATCAGGATCTCACATATCCGATACCGGCTATTGCCGACAGGGTGGCCAAGCGCGAAGATCCGATGGAGGTTTGGGGTACTGGGAAGCAAGGCCGTGACTTTGTGCATATTGATGATGTCATGGATTGTATCCTGCTCGCGATGGATCATATCCACGATGGTACGGCGATCAATATTGGGATGGGCCGCCTCACTAGCTTCCTCGAGATTATTGACGTACTGACAGATATTGCCGGCTATAAACCAGAGATTAAAACACTGCTCGACAAACCCGTCGGCGTACACTCGCGCTATTGCAATATGGATTTTGTGAAAGAAACGCTCGGCTGGGAAGCAAAGATTTCGATGGAAGAGGGTATGCGTCGTATGTATGAAGCTGCGCTTGCCAGGGCAGAAGCCGTAAAAGCTTAAACATGAAGCGTATCGTATGCTTCGGTCCTGGACCCAAATTCAAGGGAGGTATTTCTAATTATAATACTGCCCTGGCAAAGATTCTTGACAGCGAGCCCGATACCGAGGTGCATATCGTCTCCTGGACGCAACAATACCCGGCGATAATTCCGCGTGAATTTGTTGATAAGAGCAGTAAGATGGACTTCCTTGAGGGAACGGACGTGCAGGTGCACTATATCACAAACTATAATAATCCATTTAGCTGGAGGCAGACATATATTCTGATACTTGGTCTGGAGCCGGATATCGTAATTTTTCAATGGGCAATAGCCATTCAGGGGATTCCCATGGGACGTATTGCAAAATTGTTGAAACGCCATAGTGAAATTGAGGTAATATTTGATTTGCACTTTGTGATCCAGAAGGAGGGAAGTAAACTTGATAATCGGCTTACACGTCATGGAATAAAGTATGCAGATACATTTATTACACATGCATACAAGACAGTCGACGAATTGAGAGAATTGTTTCCATCGCGCACATTTACAGCAAACGAAACGGGAAGCCGTGAAGGACCTGGAACCCCGGTTATTAAATTGTTTCATCCGATTTATGACTTGTTTAAAGCCGATCCACTTTTTGATAAAGATGCTATCAAAAGCGAACTCGGCCTCAAGAAACACGTCTTTTTATTTTTTGGATTTATAAGAAAGTACAAAGGATTGCATCATTGCATCCGGGCCTTTGACGTGTTGCGAAACAGGAGAGACGATGTCTCATTATTGATTTGTGGCGAATCTTTTTGGAAAACACTGGATCAATCGAAATTATCAACCAGAATTAAAAGTGCTTTGTTTGGCGTTGCCAAAAGTATCTTTCTCAATAAGAAAGATGATGAAGGCGAGTATCGGCCATTGGAACTCATTGAGGAGCTGGGTATGACAAATGAAGTGGTGGTTAAAAATCATTTTATTGCCAATGAGGATGTCCACAAATATTTTCAGGTGAGCGATGTCGTCGTCCTGTTTTATGAATATGCAACACCTTCAGGAGTAGAATCCTTAAGTTACAATTTTGAGCTGCCCATCATTGCAACCGATGTAGGACATTTTCCGGAGACAATTAAAGATGGATTTAACGGGTATCTGGCAAAAGCAGAGGATATCGAATCTATGGCGGACCAAATGGAACGATTTATCAATCATCCACTTTCTGGGGAAAATGTAGTGAAGGCAACTGAGAAGATGAGTTGGGAGAATTATGCGAGGGCGATTTTGCAGATCGATTAAATCAAAGAGCAATTATAGTATCCAGAAGTGGTATGGTCAGGTATGATTCTAATTAGTCAGGATCAACCGGGATTATCCGAAATAGAGAAGATATCACACGATTTATCAGGCTGACCGAATAATTATGGCGAAGCGTTCTAAATTTATTGCGATTTGGCTAAACAAGTGCCCGCGTTGCAGGGAAGGCGATATGTTTGAGACGGGGTCTTTTTCATTTTCCAAACCCTTCGAGATGTTGCAGGGATGTGAGAAGTGTGGTCAGACATACTATCCGGAGCCCGGCTTTTATTTTGGCTCGATGTTTATCTCGTATATCATTACATCTTTTTTCAGTCTGGCTGTTGTCGGATTTGCAATGCTGGTTCTGGACTGGAGCGTAGAAGCTGCGTTTGGTGTTTTGATAGGTATTCTTGCGATTTGTTATGTCTGGTTTTTCAGACTGGCCAGATCTGTATGGATTAACGTGACGATCAAATATGATCCTGAGGCCATTGATAAAAATATGGGAAAAGGGTTTGATAACTCATAATATTCGCCGCCCTCTTCATCGCGGTGTGCAATGCACTCCTCGATTTCCTCACTACTTTCGCTAAATCAACGGCGACCAATCCATTCCTCAACTCCTCCCCACCTTCGCCGAAAGCTTCGGTGGGCAATGCACTCCTCCACTCCTTAACTCAAAAGAGCGCCTTCGAAACCGAAGGCGCTCTTTTAAATTTCTTTGTGCAGTTGCTTATCTCACAGTAAAGCGAACAGGCACAGTTACTCTTGCTGCTACAGGAGTTCCCCCTTTCATAGCTGGCTGCCATTTAGGCATTTTTCTGATCAGCGTGAGTGCTTCAGCTGCACATTCACGACACTGAGGGTCTTGCTTCAAGACCTGAATATTGTCTTTGTCGATATGGCCATCCGCCTGCACCAAAAACGAAACATACTCGATTGGATCGTTCATCTCCTTTGCTTCTTCGGGGAAGTCCATATTTTCTGAGAAATAATGTTGAATCTCCAATTGTGAGCACTCATCTGGATCATCCTTTTTGAGACACTGTTTGCCATAAATTGGAGGGTCATCGAATGCACTCATTCTTACAGAAAGCGGTTCGTCATTCTCTTCGATCTCTGTATAGGTAAAGCGATGAGGTACGAAGGCGACATTGTCGATAGTCTCGACTTCATCATCTTCAATAGCGACAAACTCATCGTGAGTTTCAGGTTCGACTTTATGTTTCTTCTTGACTTCTGCCCTTTTCCTTACGACAGGTGGAGGTGGGGGTACGGTTGGTGTGGTTTCTACTACTGGATCTTGTGCAGGAGACTCTTCGTCTGTAGCCTGATCACAGCCACCACATGACACGATTGCGAGTACAGTAACCGCAAACAAGCCAATGCTCAGAAATTGAATGAATGATTTTAATCGCATAACAGGTTGTATTTGTTTGTTAATCAGTTGGTTAGTCTATAATGTGAAATCTTGTATTCACTATAAGATGCAATATAAGAAAGGTACTTATTATTTCGGTCAAACTGTTGGACTCGACATAACGCTTTTGTGTTTTATCATCACGATCCCTGCATGTACTATGATTTTTCTTCTTGCGTCAAAGCTCCCAACCAAAGGTTGTCTGGAATACATAGTCAGTCGTAGACGCGTCGGCGGCAGGTTGATTATCATAGTTTAATGTCACTCCGAACTTGATGTAAAAATCACTGCCAAACAAGTCGTATTTCAAATCGAAGTTTACGTCTGAACGTATACGACCTGTTTCTGTGATACTCGGATAGACTGTAGTTCTGACATTCATGCTGAAATCACTCACGTTAAATACATTGACCGCGGCAGAAGCAAACCCCTCTAAACTCGAACGGTCAGGCTCGTCATTTTGAAATTGCTCTATGTTCATTGCGAGACCTCCTGATGCTTGCAAATGCCAATGGATATTTCTGATCAGGTAATTACCCATACCGAGTTTTGGCGTAGCTCGCAGCTGGATTTTTTGTTCGTCGTTTTGAAGAAAACTTGCTGCACCGAGTATAAACCAGTTTTTTTGCAAAAACCAGTTTGCAGAAATTGAGGCGTCTGTTCTGGTGGTTGCCTCCACGCTGTCTTGATTGCTGAGTACAGCGTTATAGTCAGCGTTTGCCGACCAGGTATTAGCTGTATAGCCAAATGCTGTCCGGGAATTGAACTGACGCAAATTATTGGCCTTGGTGATATTAAATCCCGCTTCAAGGAGTACGTCAAATCTCCCCCAAATATTTTTCTTCACCGACTGCAAGTAGAGGATGTCTTCAATAGTAGTAGATATTATTCCATCTTCATCGTATATCAGCACAACAGAGGAATCATTCGGGCTCGTATGGACCATGCCATTGAGTCGCATGCCATTCTCAAGGCTCACAAGGTAATGTGTTTGGGAATAGATATGTTTGACTTTGTCCCATTCAATCTTAAAATCAGAATCTGAGTAGTCAGTCTCCATTTTTGCCACTGCATTTGACATTTCCTTGAGTTCGCCTACCATCATATCACCGTTGATAAGTACCAGCGTATCATTTTGAGCGTACATGCTGGTTGCTGAACTACATAGTAGCGCGACTAACGATAGCATTTTTACCAGGCTGCTTGTACATTCTTTCTTGCGTAATTTTTTAAGCGTCATGTGTTGTTCATAAGGTTATTGAATAGTTTCTAAGGCTATATTGCTGTGCACCAGCAAGAGTGCAAACATACAAAATTCGATATTCGAGATATGAAAGCAACTCGCTTTTACTTTGCCCGATACAATAGATAGTTTACTTTCGGTTATGCCAATGAGAATATTTACACCTTTCTTCGTTTTAATCCTGATGTGTCAAACGTCCTTTGGACAAAATCGGGATACAACAGATCGTACTTTAACTGTGGATACAACTTCAGTCCGCGGAGTACCGGTGTTATTAAATCTGGACACACTATTTCTGGTCTATGGTAATCTCGGTCCGTTTACCTCTGCAGAACGGGCGCGCGCTGTCGAAAGGCGGCTCAAGGAATTGCGTCTGGCAAAAGACTTTGATCCCGCAAATCTTGCAGCCAAAGTGAGCGGGGCCAATTACGATGTTCTTTACAACCAGATTACTGTCTTGTCAGTAACTTCTGCCGATGCACTTGCCCGTGGCCTCACCGTTGAGCAAACGGCAGAAGAACACGTGCAGATACTTAAGCTGAGCCTGAGCAATGACTTTCGGGAACAAGGGATTTGGGCTATTGTAAAAACAACTGGGTCGATCCTCCTCGTGATCCTTGTAGTTTGGGTATTGATCTGGCTCATCAACAAGTTTTTCAAGAAATTATTTGTGATAGCGGAGAAGAAGTCAGATTATTTCGAGAAAAAATTTAAGCTGGACCAATACAAACTGATTACTGTCGACCGACAGAAAAGTATGATTACGGGGACGGTTAGGCTTGGAAAGATTCTTGTGATTTTTTTAGTCCTCTATCTCGCTCTGCCTGTCATGTTTAGTGTGGTCCCATTTGCCGGAGATCTGACCGAAAAACTCATCGGGTATGTCACATATCCATTGAAGACGGGTGCACTCGCAATTGTGGCTTATATCCCATCTCTTGTCACAATTATCGTTGTGGTATATGTGATGAAGGTGCTTGTAAATGTGATGAGATCCCTGAGCCGGGAAGTGGCATCTGGAAAAATCGAATTGAAAGGATTCTATCCAGATTGGTCAATGCCGACCTTCAACCTGATCCGGTTTGTTGTCTATATGTTCACTTTTGTGCTCATTTTCCCACTTTTGCCGGGGAGTGGATCAGATGTGTTTGCCGGGGTGAGCGTCTTTCTAGGTCTCCTGATATCCCTTGGATCACAATCGGCAATCAGCAATATTATTTCGGGCCTTGTAATCACATATATGCGTGCGTTCAATATCGGAGATCGGGTCCGGATTGGCGATACCGTCGGAGATGTGGTAGAACGCTCAATGCTCGTGACAAAGGTCAGAACCGTAAAAAATGAAGATGTCACGATACCCAATTCCAATATCATGACAAGCCATACGATCAATTATACATCCGCTCAACATGACACAGGCCTCATTCTTCACACAACTGTAACGATTGGATACGATGTGCCCTGGCGTGAAGTACGCGCTCTTCTGATCGACTCCGCCCTCAAAACACCTAAAATCAAAGCAGAGCCTGCGCCGTTTGTTCTGCAAACCAGCCTGGACGACTATTACGTGAGTTACCAGCTCAATGCCTATACGATGCATTCAGCAGCTTCCGCAGCTATCTATTCCGATCTGCATTCAAATATTCAGGACATATTCGCAAAAGCAAATGTCGAGATCATGTCTCCACATTATCGTGTCAACCGCCAGACGATGGAAACCACTATTCCGAGTGGAGAAGTTGAGGAGTGAAGGAGTGCATTGCCCACTGAAGCCTCGGCGAAGGTGGGGAGGAGTGCATTGCCCACAGAAGCTTCGGCGAAGGTGGGGAGGAGAGGAGGAGTCTGCGAGCTAAGAATTAACGCGTTAACAATTAAGAATTTAGAACAACTCTTGATGTTTTGGGCAATCCAAAATTCAAAATCCAAAATTAGCATTT
>QMOR01000129.1 GCA_003648285.1 Bacteroidota bacterium | reverse complement strand
TGCACAGACAATGAAGTTTTATACTGATTTATGGCATGTATTATTGGGGCGTCAAATTATCAATGATCAAACGGGAGATTACCCAGACTACACGCAGGGTGAACTTGACTGGAAATTTACGGAGGCCGAATTAATTGTCAGGACACTTCCTAAGAAAGATGGAGATGTCAAATTCAATATGTACAATTCTGATGGTGTATGGTTGTCTCAGTGGAATCTCAACGTGTTGTGGGGTCTTGCCTGGCCGGACGTACTGGATGATTTTACGGCGTCAATGGTGCAGTATGCTGACAATGGAGGATTACTTCCACGAGGCCCTTGCGTTGGGGGGTACTCATATATCATGACGGGATGTCCTGCGACAAATATGTTAGTGAGTGCCTACCAAAAGGGTGTGTTGAAGAAAGCAGATCCTGATCACACATTTGATGCAATCAAGAGGAATCATTTGGCTGGAGGCATGCTTGGATATGCAGACGATATCAATTGGTACACAGAGCACGGCTGGTGTCCTGGAAATGCAGGAGAAACTGTCGAATGGGCTCTTCAGGACTGGGCAGCAGCGCAAATGGCATTTAAACTTGGCAGAAAGAAGGACTACATATTTTTTAATGACAGGTCGCAAGGTTGGAAAACGCTATTTCATCCTGATCACAACCTTCTGTTACCGAAGACAAAGGAAGGTGACTGGTTACATACTGATTTGCTCAGTGGTGCCGGCTGGATTGAAGCAAATGCATGGCAAGGATCCTGGTCCGTCTCGCACGACATTCCAGGATTGGCTACCCTTATGGGGGGGAATGACTCCTTGTGCCACAAACTCAATTACGCCTTTGAACAGTCTGTAAAAGATGACTTCGTGTTTGGATATGGCAGTGGCTACGTGAGCTACGCTAACCAACCTGGATGTTCTAATGCACATGTTTTCAGTCACGCAGGCAAACCATGGCTCACGCAATATTGGGTAAGAAGAGTCAATGAACAAGCATATGGAGGCATCACACCTGAACGCGGATATGGTGGACACGATGAGGATCAAGGCCAAATGGGAGGCGTAAGTGCGCTCATGTCTTTGGGCATATTCAGCCTCCGAGGGAATATGGCTACTGAACCTATCTATGAAATCACAAGTCCTGTGTTTGACGAGATCATTATCCATCTGGACAGTGATTACTACGAAGGCGCTCGTTTTGTAATTAAAACGCACAACAATTCTGATAAAAATGTCTATATCCAGAATGCCAAACTCAATGGAGAGACATTGAACACTTTCTGGTTCTATCATGATCAGTTTGCCAAGGGCGGTGAATTAGAACTATGGCTTGGTGATAAGCCCAATAAAAATTGGGGTAGTGATCCGACACAGATGCCACCGCAGTCTCCCGATTGAGTATCGCTGTGCATCACGAATCTCCCTGACTCTTGATTCAAGAGTGGCTCAGTTTATTCTAGAATTGAATTTTGCAAGTAATTACGTATCGAAATAAGATAATAACAGGGTGTGCCACACCTTTAGATGTGCCACACCCTGCCGATTCAAGTACTATTTGGTCAGTTTTAAGCGAATTGTGCATGTTTCGTATGGCCCCATTTCAACCATCAGCGGGTCATAGCTCAATGAGGACAGCTGAATGTCCTCTGTAAGAGTGACTCGTTCAGCTTCATGAATTGTGAATGGTGTAGTGACAGTTACTTTCGTGGAATCCCCGGATATTTCCTGAAGCCTAATAATATAATAACCACGCTCACCTGATTCTTCCGGTTTAAATGCGAGAATTTCAACATTGTCTGCGTCCAAAGATAAAAATGAGCCCTCGGAAGAATATGTTCTTGTATTAGGCGGGAGTATAACCGTCTGAAGTGGTAAGTTGAACTCCCACCCCATTCGTGACGCTGTCACAGCATCAAACGAAGTAGTGGCTTGTGCCGAAACTGCATAGGAATACCAATCCTCGAAGTCAAGACCCGGCTCAACCGTCGGGAAATTCATTGCTCCCATATCGCTTGTCACACCCTGGTCAAATTTTCTCATTATCGATGCACGAACGGTGTTCTCGTGCAAAACCCGTGTGCCGTCCGCTGGCCAAGCCGGAAGGTGATTAAAGAAAGACTCTTTCATACCCAGATCTACCTGAATAAAAGTTCCATTATTATTTCCATGGAAAGACAATACATGTTGGGGCACAGCGGCGTCCAGGCGTGCACCAGGCAAGTACTCTTCAGGCCAGCGATGAAAGCCAGCACCATTTTCAATCCTGATTTGCGGAGTTTCGCTGTAATTAAAAGGAAATAGAATTGAATAATAATCGGCGAGACCTGTCTGTGCCACAAAGGGCATTTTACTTCGATCCAGTTGATTGGACATTTCAATTCTAGGCAAAGCGTGATAAAGGTTAATCCATGTTTCCGGCCACATACTACCCGGTCTTTTAACGATGATACGCTGAGAAACAGGGCCTGAATCAACAGTAATCTCTGCTTTCCCAAGAGCCATTGGCTGCTCATACAGCAACGTCCATCTCATGAGCTCATTCCAGCCTTTGCTCGCCGATTGATTGACGATTTCCTTTCCTGAATTCTTGTCGACTATACTTGAAATGACTCCATCAAGTTCCCGAATCTCAATTTGATACTGTGCGTTCTCCATACGATAATCGCCTTCAACACCTATTGGATTACTTCCCTTCACTTGAGGATGATACTCGATCCGATAACTTTTGTATCCCAAACTCGGTACTTCAACCGCGATAAATTCAAATGATGATTCAGTACTCCGTTGTACTGCGACGGCGTGGCCTTCGGAATCTGTCACAGAGATTTCTTGACCGGGCGGAGCAACTACGCGTACAACATCTGTGCGGTCCCAGCTTAGGGGATTAAAGACCAAAAGCTGTTGCCCCTCTGCGGCGACCTCAACAGTATCATTTCCCAAGACCAATAGCCCTTGTTGAATCAAAGCCTGAACATCGGACCGGGTCGAAGAGACATAGTCCACATACTGTTCATTCTGCCGATTTATCTGATTCTTGGACGTCAGTCCCGGCCAACCTGTCTGACCTGAACCCGAATGCTCAGCATACTTATTGAGTTTATAGTAAGCCTCCCAAATATTTCCAATAGGGTAGTATTTCCAGGTACGATACCATTCTCCCAGGTCCGGGTTTTCCAGGGCGGGTTGCAATGCCGGATGATAATCACCGTGCTGAATGTCCAGAACAGTCCATAAATTTTCTGCAGCGATCAAATGATTGTAACACCACCGCGCCGTAGCCGATATTCCCGGTGAGTTGATCTTGGCTTCCGACCAGAGTCCCGTCCAGTCACCTTGATAAACTGGAAAATCACGTCCATATTTAGTCTCTATGTGATCAAAAAAATCTTTGGGTGTAGCCACTTGAATTCTTGGACTATAACCGGCCTCGTTCCATTCATCCACAGAGGGCATGAGATTATCCCTAGCCCAGTCAGATGTTACAAAATCATGAGAATGGATGATCATCACGGCGTCATACGGATATCCTGCTTCTGCGTACTTCGTCTTCAATTTGTCCATCCCCTTTAGCATGATCTCAAGATTTGTCATGCCATTAAATTCTTCCGGATAAAAGTGTGTGTCATGATACGGATCCTTTGATCTGGGATCCAACCAGTAATCAGCAATCCCTTCAGTGTATCCGCCTCTCGCACCCTGTGTTTGCCACATCAGGACCTTGCTCCCGTCCGGAGATTCCCAGTAAAACGGCATTGTGCCCGGATACAAAGATGTGCCCCCGCCCATACCAAGGCCAAGGTTTGAACCATTTACGAAATAGCGCACGCCACTTTTTGCAAGTATCTGAGGTAATCGTGTGACAAATCCCGGCACGTCATTCATCATTGCAAAATCTGAATCTATATTGAGTTCTTTACTCAATTTCGTCCAGTCATATGCGATCCTGTTTAAGGCTTCAGCGCTCATAAATTCAGAATGCATGCTACCAAAACTCATGGAAACCTGGATTTGACCTGATCTTACAAGCCTTGCAAAAGACTCGATTAGCTCTTTGTTGTCAGTGCGCTTTCGCCATTCGAGAACATGCCAGGTATCTTCAATCGTAAACCGGAAATTGGGATCCGCCTCAGCATTTACAATGATTTCATCGATATGAGGTTTTAGCTCTGCCAGAATATCTTCAGGAGGCATTTCAAATCCGAGATCGTAATGGCTCGATGGGATGATATATACGACCTCGAGGTTGTCTTGCGCGAATACTGAAATCACTGACAGAAACGCTGAAAGTACCGATATAATAAGGCGACAAAAAGTCATGGTTTCTCATTTACCCTAAAAATTCAATTTACAAGAAATAGATACTACTATGAAACATCAGGCCGTGATATTTCAAATAATTCTCAGACTTTACGCGTCATTTGCCTTCTCTGAAAGTAATACATGATCTTTCACACCAAGGCAAGCTCCACAACACGAATCGACTCTGCATCAGTCACCCAACTCTCCCAATTCATTACTTTTACTCAACTTATTATAAACTATGATGCAACGGGAAATTGTATTCTTCGCACTATCGATAACGATTGTCTTATCAGCATGTGATATTGAATCAGATTACACCGGGGTTGAGCATGATCAGGCATATTTGCACCAGTCTATGCAAGCACTCACAGATGTCATAGTTCATGACATCTTCTCACCACCGGTGGCAAGTAGAATATACGCATATCCGTCAATCGCTGCTTATGAAGTGATGGCTTCGGGAAATCAAAATCTTAAGTCGCTCGTCGGTCAGCTCCATGATTTAGACTCTCTACCACTGCCCCAAACAGGAAAAGTATATAGCCTCCCTCTTGCTGCCGTATATGCCTTTTTGGAAACAGGTAAAGCCCTCATATTTTCAGAAACACAAATTCAAGAGTTCGAAACAGAATTGCTCAAGCGAATGAAAGCTGAGGGAATCCCTGAATCCATCTATGAGAGATCTCTTGATTACGGCAAACAAGTATCTGATCATATCCTGGCCTGGGCCGATCGTGATCTGTACAAAGAAACCAGAACATTTCCAAAGTATAGGATCTCGCAGGAAAAAGACAAGTGGCAGCCTACACCACCTGACTACATGGATGGGATAGAACCACATTGGCGTAAAATTCGACCTTTTGTGATTGATTCGCCGAATCAATTTATACCTCTTCCGCCGACCGAATTCAGTACTGACACCAACAGTCAATTTTATAAAGAAGCAATAGTTGTGTACGATGCAATAGCTCACGGCACGCATGAGACGATAGAGGTAGCAAAATTTTGGGATTGTAATCCATTCGTATCGCAACATCGGGGACATGTCATGATTGCCACTAAGAAAATCACTCCAGGAGGGCATTGGATTGGTATCACTGCACAGTCATGCAGGCTGATGAACGTGGATTTTGAACATGCCGCTGAAGCGTATACGCGGGTATCAATAGCGCTTGCCGATGCATTTATCAGTTGCTGGGATGAAAAATATCGAAGCAATCTCGTGAGACCCGAAACCTATATCAATAAATACATTGACCCTGATTGGAAACCCACTCTTCAAACACCACCATTCCCTGAACATACGAGCGGCCACAGCGTGATATCAGCAGCAGCCGGGGAAATATTGACTGATTTATTTGGTGATAATTTCTCTTATACAGACAGCGTGGAACTCGAATTTGGTCTGCCTGTCAGGAGTTTTAATTCTTTCGAGGAGGCATACCGTGAAGCAGCCATTAGTCGTCTGTACGGCGGCATTCATTATATGCCGGCGATTGAATATGGCGTCGATCAAGGCAAAATGGTCGGAGCATTTATTATTGAAAATTTAGTGACTGCTAAAAATTGAGTATCAAATAACGATAAAAATAGGGTGTGGCACACCTTAAGGTGAGGCACACCCTTAAAACACGCCCACCTCCCTTACCTGAAAGGAGTGAGCTGCTTAACCTCATCAATTGTCCTCACGCCCAATTGTGCCATGTTGTTTTTGAGGTCGTCCATTATTATTTCGGTTACATGATCGGCACCATATTTCCCTAAAGCGGCGACACCATACATGTATGCCCGGCCAAGTAAGACAAAGTCGGCTCCAAGTGCAAGAGCCCTGATAATATCCAACCCCGAATTAATCCCACTATCAAATACAATTACCGCCTTCCCATTTACTTCTTCGACGATCGCGGGAAGTGCATCTATGGCGGCTGGGGCGCCGTCAAACTGACGACCTCCATGGTTTGAAACGCCAATGCCATCCATGCCAATGGTGAGTGCTTGTGCCACGTCACCCGGATGCAATATTCCCTTGATTATCATCGGTCCATCCCAGATATCCCTGACAAGTTTTACGTACTCCCAGTCCATATTGACTCTGAATGTGAGTCTGGCAAATGCAGCCACGGATTTTGAATCCTTGCGATCGCTGTATGGGGCGATGGTTTTCAGATGAGGCGATCCAGCCTTCAACGTCGCCAATGCCCATGCCGGATGTGTCATGGCCTGCCAGATAATACGGGGAGTGGTCTTCGGGGGAATTGTCAATCCCGCCTTCCTCGCTTCTTCGCGTCGGCTGAGTGCGGGTATGTCTACAGTAACCACCAGTGTCTTAAAGTTGGAATCCTTTGCTCTCTGCAAAAGCTTGCGCAGAACACCTCGATCCATCGGTGGGTAGAGTTGAAACCATCCCATATCACCGACAAGAGGCCCGACATCTTCGGGAGTCTGGGTAGCTACTGTACTCAGGCAATAAGGAATACCATAATTCTTCGCCATGCGGGCAAAATAAAATTCAGATTTGGGCCACATCAATCCGGAAAGCCCTACAGGAGCCACGCCAAAAGGCGCTTGATAGGTCTTGCCGAACAACTGTGTAGTTGTATCAGCTTCAAGCTCTCCTTTCAGGAAATGCGGGAGCAATGTGATTCTGTCCAGTCCTTCGCGATTGCGCAGTACGGCATTTCCACTACCCGTTCCGGTTTCCAGATATTGCCATGCCACATCGGGAAGTCGCTTTTTCCCCTTTGCCGCAAGATCCCCGATGCCCGGGTATTTGTTCATCAACTTAAGAGCGCGGTTTTTATCGGTCATCTCGGAAATGTATTTATCAACCAATGTATCTATTTGAATAGAAAAAGCCAATTAAACAATTGTAGGGTGACGCTGGAAGATCATGTTCTCATCAAAGAGATACCTATATGTGACCAACCTGCGCTTTTGGATGGCTCCCAGGTTGAGCGATATATTGATAATTTTCGGATTGAAGTCCCCTTGCCACTGGAGCTCTACGTCCGTGTAACGGCCTTTTACTTTAATCCCTCTTTCAGCTTCGACGATCATGAAATAGTCCACACCAGTCCCCTGAAATTCCGGGACGACCCCAAAGACAAAACCTACCATCCTGTTGATCTCCCCGCGCCAGCGGTAATATGCAAACTTTAATTTCCCCCATAAATCAAGCTTGCCATCCAGGTGCCTGATAACCTGATTGATGTCTGGCATGCTGATCCACATGGCAATCGGAACACTCCGGTGATAGACAAACCACACGAGATTTTCATCCATAACAGGGCGCATGGCATGATAGATTTTCAGGGCCTGCTTTTCTTCAATGTTTTTATTGCCTCCATGTTTAGCCCATGCTTTGTTGTACACGGCACAAAAATCATGTGCAAATTTTGCCTCTTCTTGTTTCTTGATGTGACGCGCCTGAAAATCCGGATCTGCTGCAAATTTATCGTGCTGATCATAGAATTTTTTCTGTAACTGCGCTTTTTCATTCGCCATCGGAAGAGCCCAGCATATTTGGTTGTAAAATACCCTGAAACCAAAATCCTCGAATAGTTTTTGATAATAAGGAGGATTATAATTCATCCCGTAAACCGCAGAATCAAACCCTTCGACCAGCAATCCCCACCACATATCACGTTCACCAAAATTGATTGGTCCATCCATCGCTTCCATCCCTTGTTCAGCGAGCCAATCCTGCGCTGTCTGGAATAATCTATCGGCATAACGCGTATCATTCCGGCAATCGAAAAATCCAATTCCTCCCACCCGCACAGTGTCACCTTTATTCTTGTATTTTCTGTTTGTAAATGCTGCGATACGGCCGACAGCAGCTTCCGCTTCATCAAATAAAATCCATCGCTTCACTTCACCAAACCGGAAAGTTTTATTTTTTCCGGGATCGAAAACAGCAAGGATATCTTGATCTAGAGGGCGGATAAAACGAGGGTCATCACGATTACAATCTACATGAACCTGAAGGAACAGTTTTTCGAGATCAGGAGTATTGACTTCACGTACGATCATAAGTGAAAGAGTGAGTGCCTTAACTATCTTTTGGCATTCCCGCTATTTCTCCATAACATTGGATGAATGCCAAACTCTATATTATGAAACCTTTCCTTGCCAAGCAACTCTTCACGGCTGTATTTGCTGTATTATCACTTACTCTATCGTGGTCCCAGTCCGATTCCTCGCCTATCGATCCCTCGTTTTATGAAAATATGGAATGGCGAAATATCGGCCCCAACCGCGGAGGTCGCTCCCTTGGGTGCTCAGG
>QMOR01000128.1 GCA_003648285.1 Bacteroidota bacterium | reverse complement strand
GCATACGCACGTCCGTCAGTCATGATACCCGACCACAATGGCGAGTTGTTGTACCGACGCGGCTGTGCGAGCAGTGCTGCATAGTCGATGCGCACATCTTCGCTTCCTGCCCCAAGGTCACGCAATGACAGACCCGTTTTCTTCTCGGCGTTTTCATAAGCCCTGACAGTCAACTTCCCGTTTGTGAGGGATGATAAATGCAAGACAGCATTTGCAGCAGCTTCATCTTCCTTGATTGAAGGCCGTACCACCCCATCTATTTTTTCTACAGGAAAGTGATTGGAATCGATCATTTCCTCGAAGACATCTTCACACATATAGTGATTCCCGTGTGCGCCCAAACCATTTTTGGAAATATTATCTCCAAGTGAAATATACTTGTCGTAGAGCTTCGTATAATCGCGATCTACAACACTGATATTGTGCATCGTCTTACCCGGGATGGCCTCGCATTCACCTTTGTACCAATCCTTGATTTCAGGCTGTGATATTTCGCCTGGCGAATCGTGCATGATAGGTGCGATCATGACATCCTTTTGCGGCTCAGCAAAGTACTTTTTAGAATATTCACTCGTGACCTTGGCAAGGAGTTTGAAGATCTCCCAGTCGGACTTTGACTCCCAAACAGGTGCGATCGCTTTTCCTAATGGATGAATAAACGAGTGCATGTCAGTACTGTTCAAGTCAGCCTTCTCATACCAGGAAGCAGCAGGCAATACGATATCAGAATACAAAGCGGAAGAGTCCATGCGGAAATTGAGATCCACGATCAGGTCCATCTTCCCCAGTGGTGCATGTTCGTGCCACTTGACCTCTTTTGTATGTTCCTCCGAATCTTCTGTTATTGCATTTGAATGTGTACCCAGATAGTGCTTCAAAGCATATTCATGCCCTTTCATACTACCCATGATGGCATTACCACGCCAGATGTACCATACGCGTGGGTGATTTTCCGGTGCTTCGGGATCACCCGCCGCATAATGCAAATCCTTGTTCTTAAGCCGTTCGAGAACAGCTGCTTTGATTTCATCGTCTGAGGTGGCACCTGCCTCAACAGCCTTTCGGGCAACATCGAGTGAATTCTCATTAAACTGTGGATAAAATGGCATCCACCCCATACGGACCGACTGGAATATCGTATCGGCTGTATGCTGGCGCGTCCATTTATTGTCCGGCACAGTATTGTAATTCGAAAACTGGCCATCATAGCGATATTGACACGTATTGATATAGTGCCAGATCGGTGCTTGTTGCAAGCGCACACTATTATGCCAGTCCTTACCAAAGGCTATTGTAGCCCATGAATCTGTCGGGGCGAGTTTTTCCTGTCCGACATAGTGGTTCATTCCGCCACCATTCTTACCAACACAACCCGTTAGCATCAAGGTCATGATTGCCGACCGGTACATGAGATTTGCGTGATACCAGTGGTTGATACCCGCACCCACTATGACCATGCATTTTCCGCCGGTAATGTTTGCTGTATTCGCCCATTCGCGAGCAAACTGCAAGACGGTCTTTGAATCAACTCCAGTGAATATTTCCTGCCATGCTGGTGTGTAGGCGGCATCTTTGTCTGTATAGTCTGTCGGATAGTCTCCTTCAAGCCCTCTCGGCACACCGTACTGCCCCATCATCAGATCATATACTGTTGTCACTGGAATCTTACCATTGATGGTATCCAGATATTTGACCGGAACACCACGCTCACGATGATTGTCCATTCCGAAATCCGTAAAACTCACTTGAACGACGTCATCGCTTTTATTGAGAAACGTCAGAATCGGATCATAGCTATCATCAGTCACGCCATCTTCCAGCTTCATGTTCCAGCGTCCACCTTTCTCTTCCCAGCGGAATCCAGAACTCCCTTTAGGCACAACCAATTCGCCTGTATTCTCATCGATATTCAGGAATTTCCAATCTCCATTTTCGATGTCCTTGTATTGGGACATCTCGTTGGCTCTGACCATTTTACCCGGCCTGAACGTATCGCCGTCCTTCTCCAATTTTACCAGGTATGGACTATCCGTGTACTGTTTTGAGTATTTTAAGAAATAAGGCGTTTGCTTTTCGTGATGCCATTCTTTCAAAATAATGTGCGTGACGGCCATCCAATACGCTCCGTCGCTTCCAGCATGAAGTGGCACCCATTGATCTGCATATTTACATACCTGGCTAAAGTCAGGAGAGAATACAACAGTCTTGGTTCCATTGTGGCGCGACTCAGCAAAAAAGTGACAATCCGGAGTACGTGTCATATTAAGACAGGCACCCATATCGGCAATCATCTTTGAATTGTACCAATCCGCACTTTCGCACACATCGGTCTGCTCACCCCATATTTCTGGAAATGCCGTTGGTAAGTCACAATACCAATCGTAGAAACTGAGATTGATACCACCAAACAATTGAAGGAATCTGCCCCCTGCTGCATAACTCATCATGGACATGGCGGGAATTGGAGAAAATCCAACAACCCTGTCCGGACCATATTTCTTTGCTGTATAGATATTCGCTACAGCCATGAGCTCAAGCACCTCGTCCCAATGCACCCGGCGGAATCCACCTTTACCCCGGGCCTTCTGATACTTCTGCCTGGTCGCAGTATCCTCCTGAAGGTTCTCCCATCCTTTTACCGGGTCCCCACCAGCATTCTCCTTTGCTTTTCTAAATGCATCGATGAGAGTACCTCTAATCAGTGGATACTTGATCCGCAACGGACTGTACAAATACCATGAGTAGGATATCCCACGCTGGCAACCACGCGGTTCGTACGGTGGTAGTTTGTCATCGAGCAATGGGTAATCTGTTTGTTGGGTTTCCCAAACTACGATACCGTCTTTGACATGAATCTGCCATGAGCATCCACCAGTACAATTCACTCCGTGTGTACTCCTGACAATTCTATCGTGCTGAAAACGATTGCGATAAAACTCTTCCCACTGTCGGGTTTGCGGAGAAATGATATCTTCTATCCAACTCATTTGTTCTCGTTTATTATTTGATTAGTTAGCGGACTTCATTTGCCGTTTATAAATCTTCTCGTTGACGGATCCTCCTTTCCTGTTAAACCAGAACAAAGAGTATAGTACAAACAGAAATACTCCACCCATCAGACCTACTGAGAAAAAATTTGAATACATGCTACTCAATCCCATATTTGGAGCTTGGGCTTTTGCATCCTTTAAGTACGCAAGTAGATCATGCCGTTCAGCCTCTGTTAAGTCATGTCCCTTAAATGCTTCTGCCATTACGGGATACGGTGGGGTTTTGATTATTGCACTCACTCCGGCTTCACCCAGAGTCTCAAACGAAGCCATGACATCTTTGGCATAGTTTGTTAAGAGCTTCGTTTCCTTTCTTTGAATATTATGACATGAGATACAGGATGGTCCGTCATTCTCAAATCGGATGCGACCTTCAAACAATTCCTGCCCATGTTCGGCATCTGCTGATGTTGCGCCCGTCAATACTGACTCGTATGCCGCTCCGGCTTTTCCACCGGCAGCTGAGCTTTCTGCGATATAACCGAGGATGGAAAGAATCTCATCATCTGAAATCAGCGGATCAGGCATGAGAATCCCATTGTACTCCTCAAAAATGGCAACAGCGTCTGGGTCACCCTTTTTTATCATTGCCTGGGACGACCGAACATACTCCAACAACCACTCTTCGGAATACTTTTCGTGTACATTTTTCAAATCGGGACCGACGAGCCTTCCACTACCTATCGTGTGGCAGATACCGCACTTTAACGCAAATAACTGCTCAACTGCGTCATCCTGCCCCTTGACCATCGCCGTTGTAAAAACGACGAGTAAACTGAGAGATAATATTTTTTTTATCATAGCAATTGGAATATTCAATTAATCTTCGTTGCTCTAAATTCTTATACTCAATACAGCCCTAATGGCTTATTTTTTCTTTGTTTTCGAATTAAATAATTCTGGCTTTATTGTCAGCATCAACCATCCCCAATAATTTCCTACCTCATGGTCACCTGTCCGTTTGATAAATACAGTTGTTTCATTTGCGAAGTAGGTAGAAATACCCCCATTCAAAGTGGCATACGGTGCTATTTTATATGCAAAAGCAAGATCAATCTCACCACCCATGTTGCTCTCAACGGCTGTTGAGCCATCAAACACATCATTTGCCAGCAAAAATTGATGGTAAGCAAACATGAGAGAGGTTTTAGACCCGGTTTTATAATTGAGACTAAGGAAGTAATCCTGCAGTCCTCCACCTCTCGTATCATTTGGGATATTCAGGTAGTAATCCATAAAACCATAAAACTTGTGATTGGTGGCATAAAGCGTATTAAACGCACCAAACGTCTCCGAATCTTCGGAGTCGTCCCCCGAGATAAAGTCCAGCCCACCGGCAAGCGTCAACTTCTCGAATTTATACTGTGCTTTGAGGTTAAACATAAACGCCGCGATATCGACATCGGTCCGCGTTTTGCCACCTTGCCAATATATACTACCATCCACATTAAAATTGCTATTAAACCAGCCTAGTCCACCTCCTATAGTATAGCGCCAAAACAGATCCTGTATCGTATCAGATTTTTGAAACGCATCAGTAATGAACATGGCATTCCACTTGATGCTCTCGTATTGGTTCTGCATATGAGCCATGACAAGTACCTTGTAGTTATCCGTTCTATAATCGGTATTGAAAAGGGTTTCAGACGACTGATTAAATGCGGCAGCGAAATCGGTCTTGAATTTTTCGTTGGCGTATTTAAACAACATGGCATCATGACTCCTGGCCTGTTGTACCCAGTTCAAACTTCCCAGAAGACGGTGACCGTCGTATATCATTTCCTGCCGACCGGCCTTGAGAGAGACTTTTTCTGTGAGCAGAAGTTCCACCCAACCTTCGTGTAAACCAAAACTCGGATCCTTTCCCACTTGCTTTTCTGAGCCCCAGGTCCGAATATCCTGAGGTGACATAAAGAGCTTTATCTTGTCATTCTGGAAGGCGATATTCAGGCGTGTGCGCTGAGAAACAAAAAAGGCGGCCTCACTATTTTCCAATCTAGGGACCCTGAATCCATTTCTGTATTCCAGCCTTGGCCGTATTTCAGCGGAAATTGAAAACTGTGCCGCAACTTCAGCTGAACAATAAAGCAAAACAATTGTTAACACTAAAAGCCTCACTAAATATCTCACAGTCAGGTATTTAAACAATTAAATAGAACCACTATTTCAAATCTGATATCTAAAGAAACTCAACTCATTGAGCGAGAAGGATGATACTAATCACCCACTCTGATGATCTAAATCATGTATGCTAAAAAGCAGCATCATCTATGTTTTATAACATATCGCGTACATGCCCGTCGAGGTTATATCACATATCATGCATATTCCCGTCGAGGTCATCTCATCGGCCTTACAAAGTCTTGATTTCGGATCAGATGCTTCATCGCGGAAATTCAATTTCACCTCTCTGTACAATTACAAGAACACACCATTCTGTTAATTGAGAGGCCACAGGATTCTTAAATATCCGATGTATACGTGCGTATATGGTTCAATTCCCAATTGGAGTGAATAAGACAGAAGTATCCCTGTGAATGCTAACTTTATAAAATGAATACACTACATGTCAACATCGCACGAACATTCTTCACGATTTGCGTGATGATACTGAGCTACGCTGGTCATACGCAATCCGCTAATTCCAATGTCTACGTCGTACATGGCACAACAGAAAATTTTGACACCCAACTTCCGGCCAGGCTGTATATCTACAACCCGGTCGACCAGGTTAAACAAATGGTAGCAGAGGTCGCAATCGGAAAGAAAGGGGCGTACATTCTTGAATACGAATTTTCAGGTCCCGATTTGTATAGATTGAATCTGCCGGGCAGGCAAAGTGTGATGCTGGCAATAGATACAGGGCAAAGCGACATTCAGGTTGATGTCGAAGGAAAACGAGGTGGCTATGTGCGCATCACTGGCTCAGCAGACTCTGAAAAACTGCTGGGTTACGAGGAGTTCAGGGGCGAATCCAATAAGAGGTTAGTCTCACCTACGTACGCCGCGATGAGTAGTGCAAAAAGTGCGGAGGATGTAGAAGCTGAGGTTGATGCAGTAGAGGCTTATGTCGTAGCGAGTAAGCTCCACCGAAAAGAACTGTTGGATTACACAGACAACAATATCGGAACTTCCATAGCACTCTATGGCACGATGCTGCGATGGACTGGTGATGACGAGGTGGCCAGACTCGACAGATTGGTTCAGGCGTTTGCCAAAGCACATCCTGACCTGAAAGCAACCAAAGCCATGGAAGACAAAGTCGAAAGATATAAACGTGTGTCTGTTGGCGTTAAAGCCCCTGACCTCTCTGCGCCTGCTCCAGATGGGAATATATTGTCTCTCGAGGAAATCGATGCTGAGTATATATTGATCGACTTTTGGGCTTCGTGGTGTGGACCGTGTCGATCTCAATTTCCAGATTTGCAAAAAGTATATCGCGATTTCAAGGACCAGGGATTCGAAATATTAGGTGTTTCACTTGACGGAAAGGCAGATAGATGGAAAACTGCAATTACTGATTATGAGCTTGACTGGCTCCACATTTCTGATCTTCTCGTCTGGAAGTCTGAGCTTGCCAAAAACTATAATGTCACGTTTGTACCGTTTAATCTTCTCGTAGACAAGAACGGAATGATTGTGGCTAAAAATATTCACAGCAAAACACTATACTCAAAATTGACCGAGCTATTTGAAGCCAAATAAGAAAGGGGCTGGCTGAATATTTGCGTGGCAGTTGAACATTTGCGATGCAGTTGAACAATTCCTTACCGATTGAACATGTATAGCCGGTCGGATGCAAAAGCGTCAATCGACCTGTGTACTTAACATTTCAGTTAATACATTCCCATCAACTTTCTTATCTGCTTTGAGGCCAAGTAGTGCGGCCAGGGTTGGTGCGAGATCTACTGAACTCACTTTTCTTTCAATGATGGCATGCTTAAATCCAGGGACATTAAATATCACCGGGACATGCGTATCATAAGAATAAGGCGATCCATGCCCACTACCTGTGGGACCATGAAGGAGTGTATTCTTCTTCAAAAGAAAAATGACATCAGGGCTTAAATCACGCATATAAGACTTCTTGAATGAGGTCATAAAAGCGCGGTCAGTTTTTGAAAACAGCTCATCACTAGTGAAAGCATCGGCAATATAATCGAGTGAAATGAGTTCTTCTGCTATTGCACGGCATATGCGTTTTCTACTGAATCCCTTTGCATCAGTTTCAATATAATTGAGGTATAAGCCGCTTGTAATATGCTCAATCAGGATATTTTCCAGTCCAAATTCTTCCAAGAGACGATCTTCAATCGAGTCGATGTCATGCACAAAATCAGAAGTAAGTACACGACGTGCTTCGCCACCGCGTAACGTCACTGCCTCAGGCATTGTCTGCGCTCCGTGATCTGAGGACAGAACCACCCAGTATTGATTTTCACCAATTTGTTTGTCAAGGAATGTGAGAAATTCATCCAGATATAAGTCGAGGTATAAATAGTAATCCATGACCTCGTGGCTTTCAGGTCCAAAATGATGACCGATTGCATCTGCCATAGAACAACTTATTAAAAGCATATCTGTCACATCTCTGCTTCCCAGTTTTTCATTTATGACCAGTGCACGGGCAAAGTCCAAAACATATTTTTCACCAATCGGTGTGGCGGTGAGCATAAGGAGGTCTTTATTCGCATCGGACAAGCCCCTCCTCATCCTGCTTTTATCGTGTGGAAAATCGGCATAAAACAACCCTTTCTCTTGCTGGAAATCATCCGGACGCAGATTGGCATATGCCTCTTCAGGCAGCTTTTTATGCCAACCAGCTTCTATCTCAGCGCGCATCATATCCTTGCCTACGTACGTATGTGCCCAATCGGGATAGGTCTTGCCATAATATGTACTTGATACAAACCTGGTACTCAGATCATCAATCCAAAATGCGCGATCAGCCGCTTTACCACCTAATAAAATAGAGGCACGGTCTTTTCGCGCGACGGCATACACCTTGCTTTTGGCATTCTTCTTCTTAAGCCAATCCCCTAGTCCAGCTACTTTTAATCTTGCCGGTGAAAGACCCGGAAGTGCGCCATCGTTTTCTACACCAATGATTTTTACGGCAGCATCTCCTACGGGGCTCATCTCTTCATGGCGCTGGCGATCGTAGAGACTATTATCTATAATACCGTGCTTTACCGGATACTTCCCGGTAGATATTGTCGCATGACCCGGACCCGTATTCGTTGGTGCGTGACTGTGGTGTGCGTTTGAATAGACCACTCCCCGATCCCAAATCCGCTTTAACCCCCCTTCAAATTTATCACCGAAACGATCAAAGAAATCATAGCGCATTTGGTCAACAACAATGACTACGACCAATTTAGGCTCTGAAGACTGTGCATGTATTGCATTCACAAACGCAGCACAAATCGTAAAAACTATTATTGAAAATGAAAAAACATGCCTCATTTACCCTTGAATTTGCGATTATTTATTTCCAATTAATTCCTCTAATACCTTTCCATCAACTTCACTG
>QMOR01000127.1 GCA_003648285.1 Bacteroidota bacterium | reverse complement strand
CGCACCGTGCTGTCGGTAGATATGCTTATGTATACATCGCAAAGCGGTATTTCGAGGATCTCGGTGCGGGCGCCGGCGCGGATGTCGATGAGGGGGTAGGGGCGGGAGCCGGAGCTGATGCAAAGTCACGGCTCGTGCTTGGCATAACCGCAAGTCCGGGAAGCAATCCCGAGACGATCGCTGATGTCTGCGAGAATCTTTATATCGAGTGCGTGGAGGTAAAAAGCGAGACCGATTCCGATGTGATCCCGTACCTGCATGACCGGGTCATCGAGTGGGTGCGTGTCGATATACCTTCTAAGATTAAGGAGTTGAAACAGGTACTTCTGAAGGTGCTTACGGATCGGTCCTCGAAACTTGCGGATCTTGGCTTTTACGTCTCGCCGGATTCATCGAAGCGGGAACTACTCGACCTGCAGAGCAAACTCCATGTAGAGGTCGCCGAAGGGGGCGACAGGGATTCGTTCTCCGCAATCTCGGTTCTTGCCGAGATCTTTAAGATCAACCATGCGATCGAACTAGGGGAGACGCAAGGGGTGGAAGCACTCCGCCGGTACTTCGACCGCCTGAATGCGGAGGCGCGATCCGGGAGCGGGAGCAAGGCATCAAAGCGTCTTGCCATAGATCCTGATATGCGCTGTGCGATTGCGATGCTTGACTCGTGCAGCGAAGAGCATCCCAAACTGGATGCGGTTCGGAGGATCGTTGCGGATCAACTGCGAGGCAACCTTGATTCGAGGGCAATCGTCTTTACAAACTTCCGTGACAGCGCGGAGATGGTGACAAAGGCACTTTCTGATGTGGACGGGGTTTCTGCGGTCAGGTTCGTCGGGCAGGCAAGCAAATACAGGGATAAGGGCTTGACCCAGAAGCAGCAGACCGAGATCATCAGCAAATTCAAGGAAGGAGAGTACAACACACTCGTGGCGACATCAGTTGCAGAGGAAGGTCTTGATATTCCATCGACAGACCTTGTCCTCTTCTATGAGCCGGTGCCGTCAGAGATACGCACGATCCAGCGGAAAGGAAGGACAGGCAGGAAGCGCACAGGAAGGATCGTTGTTTTGATTGCGAAAGGATCACGGGATGAGGCGGCATACTGGATCAGCGCACGCAAAGAGGCGAAGATGCTCGCAACGATCGCGAATATGAGCGGATCGCGGTCGAAGTCGAAGTCGGCCCCGATGTCGAAGTCGAAGTCGAGACCGATCCGGGAGCCTGCAATCGAGCAGAAGCAGCTGGCAGAGTTCTCAGGAGGTGGTCTGGTCGCATACATCGACCACAGGGAGATCAGGTCTGGCGTATCGCAGATCATTGAGGCGGCAGGGGTCGAGGTGGTCATGCGGACGCTTGAGATCGGGGACTATCTCTTGAGCGATCGTGTCTGTGTCGAGCGGAAGACGACAAGCGATTTTATCAGTTCGCTGATCAGCGGACGGCGTGAGTTGTTCGGGCAGATCTCGGATCTTGCACGGACGTTTGACAAACCTGTGCTGATCATCGAGGGGGACGACCTTTACGGGCAGAGACAGATCCATCCGAATGCGGTACGCGGCGCACTCACGGCTATAGCGATCGATTTTGGCGTGCCGATCCTCATGAGCAAGGACGCAGAGGATACTGCGCTGATGATTGCTGCGATTGCGAGAAGAGAGCAGCAGGATCACGGGCGGAAGGTCGTGATGCACGGCAAACGGTCTGCGATGATGCTTCCGCAGCAGCAGGAGTATGTCGTCTCAGCAATGCCTGAGATCGGTCCGGTCGTTGCGAAGAATCTGCTCAAGCACTTCGGAACGGTTGCCGCGGTGATGAGTGCGAGCCGTGAGGAACTGATGGCGGTAGAGCTGGTTGGACCGAAGACTGCGGACCGGATACGAGAGGTGGTCGCAGGGGAGTATAAGGGGTGAAGGGGTGCTTACAGTCATGAATAGTCGTTTTAAATACCGAAAAATCGGTCAGGGGGTATCTGTATGAGGATATGGGACATACCTCCGGACATGATGTGCCGCAATCATCTGCTCGGCGAGCACAGGGAAATCCATGCCGTGTGGTCGATAATAACCAACAACAAGAAAGCGTATTCGAACCATCCGGAGATCATGCGGTGGAGGGGGCGGCTTAAGGCGCTCTACCTCCGGCATGATGCACTGGTTACAGAGATGGCAGCGAGAGGGTATAAGCATCATACTCCAATGGATCCGGAACTTGCGACCGGAGAATCCGTACAGACCGAATTCGTTGCAACTTATGAGGAACAGATCCGAATCTTGAGAGAGCGGGGCTGCGAATGCAGGGTGTGATCTGAGGATGAGCGCAAGCTGGAGGAACTCCTGAAAGTGGAACTGGTCGGATACATGAGGTGGCAGAAGGAGCGTATAAAGGGGGTGGGCGGCGATTAGGCATCATTGCGGTGCAGAACAGCGAGTCTGCGCAAAGCTTTGCGCCGGAGGCGGCGGCACAGATAGAAAGCTCTTCGGAATGTTTTTTATAACATAAGTTCGCAGTTATAACATAATAGAGATGTGGTATTACTAATTGAATATAACAGGAGACACTGCAATATGGACTTCATAGATCAGCTAAAAGGATTATCCAGCCAGATTTCTAAACAATTGGATCATATAGAAACGGAAGAAGCAACGAAGAACGCCCTTATTATGCCCTTTATTAATATTTTAGGATACAATGTTTTCAATCCTGCTGAAGTTGTGCCAGAATTCACCTGTGATGTCGGTACAAAGAAAGGGGAAAAAGTTGATTATGCTATAATGAAGGATGGAAATCCGATTATATTATTTGAATGTAAATCTGCAAACTCTGATCTGGAAAAGGAACACGCATCCCAACTTTATAGATATTTTTCAGTCACTGAAGTCCAGGTTGGAGTTCTTACTAATGGGATCATCTACAAATTTTACAGTGATCTTGAGGAAGCGAACAAAATGGATGCAAAGCCATTTCTTGAGATCGATATGCTTGACATAAGGGAGCCTCTTTTGGAAGAAGTGAAACGCTTTAGAAAAGAATCATTTGATGAAGTTGGCATAGTAACAGCAGCAATCGAGCTAAAATATACGAAAGAAATAAAAAAAATTCTTGGAGAAGAACTCAATTCACCCTCCGAGGAATTTGTTAAATTTTTCATAAAGCAGGTTTACTCTGGCAGAATGACAAAGCGCGTCACGGAAGATTTTAAGGATATTACTCATCGTGCTTTCAAACAATTTGTCAATGAAAAGATAAGTGACAGATTGAAATCGGCATTAGAGCAAGAAGGTGACAATGGTTCCCAAGAGGCTGCTACATTGGAGGGTGAGAACCTTGAAGTGGAAAAAGATGATGGGATTGTCACGACAGAAGAAGAGATAGAGGGTTATCATATCGTTCGTGCAATATTGCATGAAATCGCCGATCCCGAAAGAATCGCTTTGAAAGATAGGAGACGTTATTGCAACGTTCTTTTGGATAATAATTCCAGAAAGCCGATTTGCAGGTTCTATTTCGACAGCAAGCAGAAATATGTTGGATTCTTCGATGAAAATAAAGCGGAAGAAAAGTTACCGATAGATAGATTGAGCGATATCTATAAATATGCTGAAAAACTCAGAGCAACGATCGGTTATTACGAGAGAAATACTTCCTCTAAATTTCGGGCGGTCCCCGAAGATTTTGTGTTTCTTGATGCGGAAAAATAGTTTCGTTCCGACCACTGCAAACTGTGGTGCAAAAGCATTAGCTGTCGATGAGTTCAGATAACTTCTTGAATCTGCCACGACGGTAATCTTCTCTGCTCTCCTGAATTTGCCTTAAAAGTTCGTTATCCAAGAGTGCTTTAACGGTTGATTTCATATCCTCATATTCATCGTTTGAGATGGTAACCCATCTTGCCCGGGGTTCTCCCTGAAGTGGTTCGTTCATTGCTATTATTAAGTGGTATTTGAACCACTTAAACAGTATCCGATCGCGCTGCTTGACATCGCAACACCGAGCAGATGCAAATCTGCGGTATCTTCATTACCCCCCCGCACCATACCCGCAATAGATGTTGATGAACGAGAGAGAACTGTTCGAGCAGAATTACAAGCAGTGGATCGTATCGATCACATCCGAGATCGCAGTCTCGATGAGAAAACTCGAGCCGTCCCGGATAAAGGAGTTGCTCGGACGATGCGAGGAGTACGGGAGCGACCCGCCATCGATGTACGATGCCATCTCAGATGACGTCCGTGCACGGATGGGGCGAATGGTCGGAGGCGACCGATTGCAGGGCATCCTGATGCTGTCGTCGAATGCGGTTGCGTTCTCGCCGTCGATATTCATGCAGCGCCCGAGCGTTCTCGATTACACGATCGCTATGAACAGGCGATTCTTCTTTAAAACTGGCTGGTTCTCAATAATCGTAATCAGCCAGCCCTACATCGAGCAAGCAACCGATGCAATGCTCCACTTTGTCCTCGAACACGAACTGATCCAGAACGCGATGTATACAGAGCACGTGGAGCGTTATGGGCATCTGTTCCTTGCTCCCGGTGAGAAACGCGCGATCGATGAGAAAGCGATGGAGCAGGCGATCGAGCAGTCAGGAATCACGGAAGAAGAGCATTTGAGAGAACAGGAGTTGATGGACGAGATTGCGACATATTCGCCTGTTGTGCCAAAGTCCTTTGCAGAGACCTCGCTCTTTGAATATCTCGAAAAATACTGGGATGATGTAAGAGATCTCGGCGTCAAAGGGGAAACCGAGTCAGAAAAGGAGTTTGAGGCGATGATCTCCCAGAACTCCGGATGGCTCGATTTTTCGCATGAAACTTATGGATTGTTTCTCGCAGGGTTAAAGCGGGAACTGGATCTCACGTATCTGGAGTACGGGTATGTGTGACCTTCGCCTCGTATAGCGCCCACCCGTTCGTCAGTTCCGGTCAAGCAGAAATCTATTTTACCAGACACTGCTGACTTAATAGCGATCATGCACCTCACACCGTCAGAAGAACTCATCTTAAACGGCGAGCAGGGCTATATCCTGCAGAAGGCGATGTGGTGATGGACCGGGGAATTAGGTATCGATTGTCTCTGGCGACCAGCTTGTCACATATCTTGCGGCGCAGTTTGGGGCAGCACGCATCGGATTCGGAACAGCGGTCGATGGCGTGATCGTTGATGGTGCGACAATTCCGCTGATCACTTCCGAGACCTTCGGGAGTGTGCGATTCCAGATCCATGGCTCGGGGGGGCAACTTTCATGTGCCGTTCTTAGACGGGGGGGAGTAATCGCCTCTTCTTAGTCTACGATTTCCAAGCCGAACGCTAAACATGTATACTTCCTCATAGGGATGCAGCATACGCGAAGTACCAAAGAGCATGTTTTTCCGTTCTTTTACTTAAATTGTCAGTTTTTATTTTTGTCAATAAACATTTCATACCTCTAAAACAAATATTGGTATTTAATTTTAAAATTGTTTAGAGAATGTATGAAACAATAAATAACATATAATTACTTGAATTACTAATAGGCTAAATATGTAATATCTAGTAGCCTTGATATGTGACGTATTCACAATTAATATCATTATGAATGTCATCAATCCAGCAAGAACAGATACAATTAATAAATTTTTATTATATAATTTCATTGGCATAACCTCCTTAAAAGGAATGCCCACCGGATTTCCCGATGGGCGTTTACTCAAACGGTCAAACTGGTCCGTATGGTATGGGACTATAGTGGTTCCCATTCGATCCAGCATAAACGTCGATTGTTTCAAGTTAGATTCCTTCATTTTCGCGCCCATTTTCAATATTATTATTCAATATATACATTCCAAAAAAATAAAAAGGGTATAGTTCTATGTGTAACTACCAACGAATGAAGAGCTCATGCTCGAATGTGTTGGTGAAAGAAACAACGATACCAGGAGAATCGTTAGGAGAATCGTTATCCCCCCGGCAATAGCAGCAACGGCAATAGTGCGCGCGGTAACGTCTGTGTTATGCCGGTAGGCGAATATGCCACCTACTATCAACACCAATGCAAGCACTGGCGCAAATAGGGGGAACACGAAGCTCGCGAATAGGCTTAATAAAATAATTAATAAGCCGAGAATGAATTCCCGGCTATTAATTCTGGCATTTTTCATTTCTGCCATAGTCTTTACCACCCCTTTTTCGTCTTAGCCCACACTTGAGCTTGCACTATGAGTTCCGTCCCCATATACGGTCATATCGATCCACGGATATTTGTGCCAGATACACCCAATATCCCCGCCCGCGCAAAGTTTGAACTCACCTTGAGTCCATGCTTCGTATGACCACTGGTTTATGCCACCCGACTCGGAATTCCCTATATGTCCATCGAACGACCAGAGCGGAACGTAGACTTCTCCCCACCTGGTGCGTGTCGGGGTATTCGTAATTTGTAAGCCATCGTAGCACCAATCAATCTTCTGGAAGTAACTGAATAACGTCTGACCGAGTGCGTTACACCAATCTACTTGATACTGGCAGCTGTGACATCCTCTACCTCCGTCAGCCAATACGTGCCCCTCTGTAGTGCTCACACTGGTCCTGACCTGTGTAACTTTGAGATATTCAAGTACCTCTGCTTGTGCTTCAGGTGGTAAACTTGCATACACTACATCAGCATCATCACCTGCTTCGGATAGCTGTTCAATAAGGGCTTCAGCAGATGCCGGATCAGACCAATTCGAAGTTCGTACGTCCTTCGGGACGTTCTGTTGTCCTATTACATCGATAGGTTCTTGCGATTCGCCTGGGCACGCCATCGCGGGTACTGCTGACACCGCCAGAAGTACCATCGTGATGGCGATAGCCACGCCAAGGACTCTTCTTGTTTCTCTTTGTTTCATATTGTTTTCCTCCTTATGGTTTGTATTCTATCCCCCCGGAGGCACAACCGAAACCATAAGTAAGTATAAGGCATAACTTGATCATGCCTTCGGGCGATTGTTCTGCGGGGTTAAACCGTCCTCAGAAGTCAGGTCGAACCTTGCACAGCACACTTTCATAGATGGTGTGAACGTGTTAGCTACAGGGGGTTATTATTATAACCTTAAATATTTAATATAATACAAATTAAATAACCAATCAAAAAGCCTATTGGGTATGCGATAGCTCTTGCAGGGCTTCCAGTCATTTCCCCCATTCCCTTCCATAGACCTTTATATTTATGTTTCCTATATTTCTTAAGATAAAAAGGATATAACACTATAAATGTGAGAAGTATAGTAACAGATACCGTGCCACACAACGCAGGTACTATATCATTCATGATTTTACCTTCCACTTATTGATAGCGAATCTGATAGTTATACACACTACAAAAAAATTTAAAGTTTGTGCTTACGAGTCTTGTGGATATCCGAGTGGTTGAGGATTCCCATATCCGCAATCCCATCATAAGCATAAAAATTTTCATTCGCAATATGACTGGCAGCATGTATCACAGTTTGGTGGGGTAGAATACCAACAAAACACAGCCCATACCCCAGCACAGATAGCTGGGCACGTAGGTCCTGCGAATCCTGCACATGCTGCAGTACATACGAGGAATCCGGATAACCCACATCCAGCCGCAGATATAACGCCGCAAACGCTGAGACAGATGTCGCAATCAGTACCCGATCTTATTTGTGATCCAGTTATGATAGTTTTACCGTCTATACTTATTGTTCCCGCCCGGTTCTCAACCACATACTTATTCTCAGTTCCATTATCTATCTCATACACTTCTATTCTTCTATAGTTCTCACCATCTTCTATAATTGCATTAGCCACACAGGTCATTTCTCCATTAGATGCAAAAATTACCTGCGCTGAGTTGGGGCTATTTTTCGATTCTGCGGGAATTATAACCAGTGACACTTCCTGAGATTCGTTCTCTTTTGGGCGAATCCTTTGGATGCTTGTTCTGTCGTATTGCAAGTTATATCCTTTACTATGCAGGTCTTTAATTACTGATATTACATCTTTATCTGTTATTACACCTAGTAACGACCTTACTTTACCAAAACCATGCTCATTTTCAATGATAAAGTTATCCACTATGTTATTTCCGCCCACCTTATCTTCAGTTACACAATTGCATGCAACTGCAGGCATTGCCACTACCGCCATCACCATCAGTGCCACTGCTACGACACCTGCTGCTTTTACCAAACTACCGGATCGACCCGGGCATGATAATTTATCCAGTTTTCTCATATTGTATTCCTTTTATCTTTTGAAATTCTTGTCCCATTCGCTACCTGTGCACCAATTGCTGGCACAAATGCCATTCCCCTAAGCAGCATCGCCATGAGCAATGCGCTTAACCGTATTCCTTTACTTTCTTTCATGTCGTTTTCCTCCTTTGTGTTCTGTGTTCTATCTCCCCCGGAGGCACGACCAAAACCTTAAGTAAGCATAAGGCGTAACATGATTGTGCCTTCGGGCGACTGTTCTGTGGGGTTCAACTGTCCTCGGAAGGTTTCGGTTGAACCCTGCGTAATCTCCTAATAATGTTACATACATTACGATGAAACTTATGGTATAAATACTTTACGTCAGGTTAGTATGCACAGGTGCTAATCGGACGTTAATAGATCT
>QMOR01000126.1 GCA_003648285.1 Bacteroidota bacterium | reverse complement strand
TACACTGGAATTTGAGAATCACAGACCATTGTACAACTGGTTTCTCGATGAGCTGGATGTCTTCAGATCACGTCAGATCGAATTTGCAAGACTCAATCTGACCTATACGATCATGAGCAAGCGCAAACTGTTGCGCCTCGTGAAGGAAGGGCATGTAGGCAGTTGGGACGATCCCCGCATGCCGACAATCTCCGGATTGCGTCGCAGGGGATATACACCCGAGTCGATTCGCAATTTTGCTACGCATGTCGGTGTTGCCAAGCGAGAGAATATCATCGATGTATCACTCCTTGAATTTAAAGTGCGTGAACATCTCAATACTATCGCACCACGGGTCATGGTCGTCCTCAATCCAGTAAAACTCACAATTACGAACTATCCCGAAGACCAGGAAGAATTTCTGACCATCGTCAACAATCCTGAAGATGAGAGTGCCGGTGAACGGCAGATGCCATTTTCGAAGCATCTGTACATCGAACGGGATGACTTCATGGAAGATCCACCGAAAAAGTTTTTCAGGATGGGACCCGGACGAAATGTGCGTTTAAAGTCAGCCTTTATTCTCCATTGCGAAGATTTTCGCAAGAATGATGAGACCGGAGAAGTTGAAGAAATATTCTGCACCTACTATCCGGAGAGCAAAAGTGGGGAGGACAAGAGTGGAATCAAGGCCAAGGGCACCCTGCACTGGGTATCGCAAGGACATTGCATCAACGCGGAGGTGCGTCAATATGATCGATTGTTTAAGGATGAAAACCCCGGCGGACATGGTGACACAGACTTTGTTGAATTTCTCAACGAAGACTCTCTCAGTGTGATCGAAGAGGCAAAATGCGAGCCTGCTCTCAGCGATGCAAAAGACGGAGACCGTTTCCAGTTTTTACGCCTGGGATATTTCTGCGTAGACAGAGACACCACTTCTGACCATCTCGTATTCAACAGGACAGTCACCCTGAGAGACGGTTGGGCGAAAGCAAAAGGGGGAAAATAAAGCAGGCCCCGGGAGTGCCGGGACCTGCAGATGTTTGCCACATCTATTATTGATCGGACTATGTGGATTTTTACGTTGAGCGTCCAACTATTGATTGTGGCTTGTGACTCGTGAAGTCCGAATCACGAAGCGAGAATTTAATCTGATGGTACGCTCATTATCGTAAAGACGGTGATCCTTTTAAATTTAGACTTTTGATTTTTACATTTTGCGGTTGAAAAGAACCACATATATGCGAAGGTGAATCCTGCCCGTTACCACCATCTTTTATGGATATAGATAATCTTAACTGTTCCGTCTCCCATGGTCACTTCTGCGAGGTTATCACAACCGGCATCTGGAAAGCCATAATCGATGGTACGTGTCATTGTTCCCTGATCAGTAATCACTTCGAAGGTGATGATACCTGCTGTTATCCAGCGGCAATCACGGCTCCTCACGAGATTCTCGATGATCCTACTTGAAAATTCAAATCCCTTGCGATTTACGCCACTGGTAGATCCTGAAATCTCAAAGACGTCATCCTTCCTGATATCTGTATCTGCACCGGCCACCTGGGTTTTCACGTATTCAGCTGTCCATGACGCTATTTGTCCATCGGGGAATATCAATTGAATGTCAACAAAGCGTGTAAATGTGACATTGCCTGCATCATCAAAACCTGCATTGGTGATCACTTTTGTGCCGAGGTGCTCGATACCATCAGTGAAATAGTCTTCGTACGTCGTAGTGCGTGACGCACCGCTCTCAAACATTGGAGCTGTTTGGTAGATGATAATTTTACCACTGCGCACATGTCCGTTGTGTTCGCATGCATCACCAAAGTCAATTGTGATGGTATTTGGGAATTCCCCCTGAGGATTCTCGAATGTAACCGTGGGGCAATCACTTGGGTCGCCAGGATCGTTTGGATTTCCAGGATCACCCGGCTCGCGCATTTCGATCAGAGCGTCGGTGATCTCATCGGTTTCATTTGACACGTACTCAAGTGATACGAGGTCTTCAGCAACGGTTGTCATTTCTGTGTCGCCAATATTGGCCGTAGGATTGATATCCTGTGCGTCGTCACATGAAGAGAGAGATAGAGCGAGTAGAAGCCCAAAAAATGCAGTTCTTTTGATCATGATTCTAAAGTTTTTTAAGTAAATCAATTTGTCGATGGCCGACGTGTATATGACTTGGGATGATAGAAAGGGTTTAATTGTGAAATAAAATTTTCTTGTAAACCGCTTTTAATCAGCACGTGCTATCTTTGTCGTGAATGGCGCGTGGACGAATCATATTGGATGGCGAGAGGTTTGCGATTACTGTAGAGCGCATGTGCCATGAACTCATTGAGAACTATGGTGATTTTTCCAATAGCTGTATCATCGGTATTCAGCCCAGAGGAACCTATTTCGCTAATCGGATTTACAAACGACTGAGCGAATTGATCGGGTCTGAAAATTTGTTGTACGGCAAGCTGGACATCACCTTTTATCGCGATGATTTCAGAATGCGCGATAATCCCATGAGTGGGAATACAACAGAAATAGACTTTCTGGTAGAGGATAAACGAGTCATTCTTGTCGATGATGTATTGTATACAGGAAGGACTGTCCAAGCTGCTCTCACAGCGATACAGCATTACGGTCGGCCGAGCCAGGTGGAATTGCTCGCACTCATTGACCGGCGATTCAACAGACATTTACCAATACAGTGTAACTATTCAGGACTGATCGTCGACGCCCTCGACCATGCCTATGTCAAGGTGGAATGGTTGGAGAAGGACGGAAAGGATCAGATTAAATTATTTGCAAAGTCAAGCTGATGCCGCAATTAAGTACCAGACATATCCTGGGAACAAAGTATCTCACTCCTGACGACCTCACATTAATTTTGGATACGGCCAACAGGTTTAAGGAGGTCATCAACAGACCCATTAAGAAAGTGCCGTCACTCAGAGATGTGACAATCGCCAATTTGTTTTTCGAGAATTCTACACGTACACGCATATCCTTCGAATTAGCAGAGAAAAGACTCTCAGCAGATGTCGTAAATTTTTCGGCCTCTTCGAGTTCTTTGAAAAAAGGGGAGACGCTACTCGATACTGTCAATAATATTCTGTCGATGAAGGTCGATATGATTGTCATGCGCCATCCGGCTCCGGGTGCTTGTGTGTTTTTGTCCAGGCATATTGATGCGCATATCATAAATGCAGGTGACGGTACCCACGAGCATCCCACTCAGGCGCTTCTGGACGCATTCTCAATTCGTGAACGACTCGGTACTCTTGTTGATAAGAAGGTGTTGATTGTAGGAGATGTCTTGCACAGCAGAGTGGCTTTGAGCAATATATTCTGTCTTCAAAAGCTTGGAGCAAAGGTTAAGATATGTGGCCCTCCAACCTTGATACCCAAGCATATAGAAAAATTAGGCGTCGAAGTCACCTATGATATCCAGGAAGGATTGCAGTGGTGTGATGTCGCGAATGTGCTGAGGATTCAACTGGAAAGGCAGGACATAAAGTATTTTCCATCGCTGCGTGAGTACTCAAGATATTTTGGCGTGACAAGGAGTCTGCTGGATCAGTTGGATCACGAGATTGTCATCATGCATCCGGGCCCAATAAACAGGGGCGTGGAAATAGATAGTGATGTCGCTGACTCCAATCACTCGATCATACTTCAGCAGGTCGAAAATGGTGTCGCGGTTCGGATGGCGGCGTTATACCTTTTGGCTGATCGTCGGGGAACTGCTGAGTGAGCAAAACACTCGAATTTTCGTTATATTGTACTAAAGGGTAGTTATGAAGGGATTCATCATATCACTCGCCTTACTCATCACGGCATCGCTGTATGGGCAAAATCTTGCTTGTGACGATATCATCGCGGGAAATAAGACGATAGGATCAACTCAGTTTCTGAATACACACTATATCCGCATGATTGTGCGAAGTAACTACAGTTACAGCATGCGTTTTGTGGCCGACGAAAAGGGATTGTTCGTGTACGTTCAGACATTCAATGGCGGGATATTGAATGTGAATGATGAAATCATTTTTATCGATCAGTTTAAAACACGCAAGAGATTTCGATTTGCTCAAAGTGGGCAAATTGTGACCGTCAATGGATCTCCTGTCTATGAAAATGCCCTCCAGATTGATTATGAATCTGCTAAGTGGCTTGCCGATATTAAGATTACAACCTTTTTCGTGGTCAATCAGCTGACAAACAGAATGCGAAAACTGAGTCTGCAGCCTACACCAAGGGATGAATTCATGCAGTCTGCTAAGTGCTTTTACAATAGTCTCAACAACCAGCTGATCAAAGAGTCAGCCATACTGGTAATCAGCGAGCCCAAACCAGCCGCGACCAATACGACTACTCCTGTCGACAGACCTTCGTTTTTAAGTCCGGAGCAGAATAATGCGTCTGATCCCGAGGTGAAAGGCCTCAATACGGATCTGGCAAATACGAAGAATCGGCTGCGTGTAGAAATTGCATATGAAGAAGAGAGAGCCAGAAAGATAAAAATGCAACTTCAGGAGGAAGTAAAACTCGCACAAGAAAGCGCGGATCTGGCCAAAGAGAGGTATGCACAGGAAGTGTTGGATGCACGTCAGCGATCTCAGTATGAAATTGACCAGGTTGTGGAGGAAACGCATCATATGGTCGTCGCAACACGTGAGCGAGCCAATGCCGTCGTGACAGCGTATCATGACGATGTGGATTCCGCCAGAGCGCATGCGATTATGGAAATTCAGGATGCGAGACTGAGAGCAGCGGAGGAGGTTGCAGAAATAAGAAGAAAGGCGAATGAAGAGATCGTAAGGTTGAATGCCAATCTTGAAGAAGTGCGCGTGGCTTATTCCGATGAGATGGCAACTGCCCGTGAAAACGCTTCAATGGAGATTGCGGAAATTCGCTCCCAGACCGCCGCAGAGATCAAACGGGCAAATATGGTAGTCGATGAATCACGACAATTTACTGTCGAAGAAGTAAAGAGTGTACGGGAAAACTCCGGCGAAGAAGTATTGAGAATACAGGAAGAGCTCGCAACCAATATTGGAAAACTCAGACAGGACGCAGCACTTGAACGTGAGAGAATTGCAGTAAATGTCGCCGAATTGCACCGTGGATATGCAGAAGAAGCTGCACTCATCGCCCAATCACATGGCTCTCAACTACAGGAGATGAAGGAGAACTTTGCTTATGAAAAAGCAGGCCAGATCGAAGAGCTCGCCGGAGTGCGTAAAACAGTGAGTGAGGAAATGGCATCTCTGAGGCAGCTCCAGCGGGATGACAAGGAAAAACTAGCCCTCGCAATGTCTGACTTGCAAGAGATCTATGCAGATAGCATCAGGCAGGCATATGAGTTGAGAGATGAGCAACTCGAAAAAATCGCAATTGCACTGGCAGCACAGCGCTACAGGTCAAATCGCATGATTGATAGTATCAGGGGCGAAGCAGTTGAGCAGGTCATCGCTTTGCGAAGTGCCCAGCATGCAGAAAAACTGAGAATTGAAAGAGAGCTGGATTCGATAAGGGTGGTGGCAGCAGACGAAAAGCGCGCAATGGCGGTCACACTTCAGCATGAGTACAATCGGCTTGATTCGATGATGCAAGTGGCAAATCAAAATGCGGTAGATGAAGTCACCGCAACCCGAAAACGCGCCCAGGCAGCAATCAAGTCGAGTGAAATCACTGTCCAGGATATTTTGACAGAACATGATGCTGCATTGTCTTCAGCAAAATCAAACTACGCTGTGGATGTGAAAGAAGCACGGGACAGGGCGCTGGAAAAGATCAGGCAGATCGAAGGTGATCTGAAGCAACGTGTCAGTCAGCTGAACAGTAACTACAGTGACAGGCTCGAAGCGAGTACACGGAGTCTGGCTGAGGTGCGCGAGTCCGCCCGCGAAGAAATTCTACAGGCGGAGATCCTGGCACAGGAAAAACTGGCAGAAATAGCCACAAAACTCGCTATCGCTGAAGAAGAAGCTGAAGTTCGGATAGCAGGTGCCAGGGAAGGTGCGGCAAAGGCACTGGCAGATTTTACGAGCTCCGATTTGCAAAGACGACAGAGGATTACACGAAAGTCACAGATGGCTATCGACTCAATGCACAAGTCGGTCTACGAGGTAAAGAAAAAGACAGTTGATGAAGTAGATAAAATCCAGCGCGCAGGTCTGCTTGCTATTGAAAATTCTAACACCGAAGTAAGAGATGAACTACTCAGCGCTTCAGAAGCTGTCGCAAAGGCACGTGTGGAGAGTGGAGAAGCGATAAGACTGGCTAAGGAACGTGCTATGGAGGAGATCGCAGCGATACAGCGCGCTTCTATCATGGAATACACGAATCAGCAAGAATACCGGGATTCACTAAAGAAACAGTTCAACAGGGAAATTCTGGCGGCAAATGCCAGCAGGTCAAAACAACTGGACTCCGTACGTCGTACTACCCAGACCGAAATTCTCGAGGTGGTACGGCTTACAAATGAGAAAAAACATCGCTATATCAACGATGCAGAGCAGATCCGGCTGGCCACAAACAAAGAGGTCGCGCAGGTGCGTCAACAGCTCGCCAATGATATCTATGAAGCTCAAAAAGAAGCAGCCGCTCAGATCACAGAAGTGAAAATCAAGACTGCCGATCAAATTGGATTTCTTGCGAATAAGATCAAACAGGAAACGGCCAAACTGGAAGAATTGCGGAAACAGATCAAATTGCACGAAGCAGAACTGGAGCGACTTCAGGGCATTAAAAAGAAGGATGATTGAGCCATAAGACATTTATGGTGACAAATTGCAACCAACTTCAAATTCAGCGGTTAATTTTGCGTTATCGTACACAGGCAAGCAGTAGATTGCTGATTGCATAATGATTAGACAGGATAATTGAAATGATGAGGGTATTACTTATTGCACTTTTGCTGAGCATCGGTCAAGGACTCATGGCGCAATCTGAATTTTCGATTTCAGTAGTTGCTGACGGCTATGATGGGGAGGAAATTTATCTGGGGTTTTATCTGGGCGAATCACAGTTCGTGCAGGACACAGCAAGGCTCGTCGATGGCGTGTATCTGTTTGATAGAGAGGAAAACCTTTTGCCTGGTTTTTACATCATTGTATTTCCACCTGAAAATCAGTTTTTACAAATTCTCATCAGTGAAGATGATACAGATATTCAATTAAGAGTGAATGGCAATTCACTCAGAAAACCAATGGAACTAACGGGGTCGGAGGACACCAGGTTGTTTTATGAATATGCAGATTTTATCACAGCAAAAAGGACAATTGTGGATACCCTGAGGTCCGAAATGTCTGATGAGGAAGAGGGGACCAAAAGGCATGATGCTATTCAGTCAGAGCTGGAGTCGGTAAATGCAGAGGTCGTTAGAATGCAAGATAAAATGATAAAAGAGCATGGCGAGACTTTGACCGCAATGCTGATCAATGCAAACAGAGAAGTGGAAATACCCGAGTTCAATGGCACTGAAGAAGAGGTCAGCGAACAGATATATCAGTATTACAAGGCGCATTATTTTGATCATATTCCGCTTGGGGATCACCGAATTGTGCGCACACCATTTTTGCATGATAAACTCACGTATTATCTGGATAAGCTGACTTACCAAAATCCGGACTCTCTCATCATTGCAATTGACTTTATTCTCAATCAATTTGAACCGGAGAGTGAGTCTTTTCAGGTGTACCTGGTAAGCTTCCTGAACCGATATGCCAAGTCAAAAATCGTTGGAATGGATGCGGTATATGTACACATTGTGACGGAATACTATGCAGAGGGCAGAGCCCCCTGGACGGATGAGGACCAATTGGCAAAAATTATCAAAAATGCGAACACACTCAAGCCAATCCTGATTGGAGAAATTGCGCCAGACCTCAAGTTGCAAGGTCGTGAAAAGGAGGAGATTACTGTGCATGGAATTAAGTCTGACTATACTGTCCTTTTCTTTTGGGATCCGGAATGTGGACATTGCAAAAAATCAATTCCAATCCTCGTAGAGTTCTATCAGGAGTATCACAATAAGGGAATTGAAGTATTGGCGATCTGCACTAAACTCAATCAGGCTGCAGATAAATGCTGGGATGTCGTGGATGAGCGCGGCATGGATATTTGGAGAAATGCGAATGATCCATACCTCCGTAGCAGGTTTAAGCAACTCTACGATGTGCGCGTTACTCCCCAGGTATTTGTCCTCGATGCAGAAAAGAAGATTGTGATGAAAAAAATCGGTGTTGAGCAACTTTCGGAGGTGATGGAGCATTTACTGGGGCAAAAGTCAGATTAGAGACAAACAGCATTTTGCCCCTCAGGTATGTTATAGTAATGTGTTCTATCTTTAGAAGGAACATATTGATCAGGAAGTGATCGGGCCAAAGAGCATCACCGGGATCGAATTGTACAATTATCACTATAAAGACTATGCGACATTTTACTTTTGTTATGTTGATCGGTTTACTTCTCTTTGGAGCCTCAGGTATGCAGGCGCAGTCGAAGAGCAAAAAACAATCGATCTTTGGACTAAGCATCCTTGGCGGGATGAATCTATCACAGATCGACGGGGACAACTTTAAGGGTTATGACAATATTGGATTGTACGCAGGTC
>QMOR01000125.1 GCA_003648285.1 Bacteroidota bacterium | reverse complement strand
GGATTCCGTCCAGCTCAGCTCTTGCAGGTCATTCAGCAACCTTTCGGCATATGCTGTGATACGCAGTGACCATTGCATCATCGCCTTGCGCTCAACGGGATATCCACCTCGCTCTGACACACCGTCCTTTACCTCGTCATTTGCCAGGACAGTACCTAATTCTTCACACCAATTGACATAGCTTATCTTCCTGTAAGCCAGTCTGTAATTCATGAGCACAGTGTCCTTTTCTTTCGGGTTCATCGCTTTCCACTCCTCAGCAGAAAACGCATCTTCCTGCGAATTTGAGGCATTAGCACCATGACTCCCTGAATGCTCAAAATGCGCGATTAATTCACTGACTGGCTTCGCGATGTCTTGGGCCGTATTGTAATAGTGCTTGAATAACTGCAGGAATATCCACTGGGTCCATTTGTAGTAGTCCGGATTGCTCGTCTGCACCTCTCTGCTCCAGTCAAAACTCAGCCCGAGGTTCAGCAATTGATCCCTGTACCTGTCAATGTTATCCTTTGTTGAAATCGCAGGATGGATACCTGTCTGAATGGCGTATTGCTCCGCCGGAAGGCCGAATGCATCGTATCCCATTGGGTGGAGCACGTTAAACCCGTTCATTCGCTTATAGCGACTGACAATATCGCTGGCAATATATCCCAATGGATGCCCTACGTGCAGTCCCGAACCTGATGGATACGGAAACATGTCCAGGACGTAGAATTTAGGCTTGTCGCTTTCGTGCGATACGCAGTAAACTCCATCATCCTCCCAGGATTTTTTCCACTTTTTCTCTATGCCGGCAAAGTCAATTTGCATGATATGATACGCTCTTCTTGATTAAAAAACGCAAAATTACGCTTTCCTGAGTATTTGTTGGCAGGTACACCAAGCTACTGAGCCACAGACACTGCCCCTGAAATCCCAATACTCATATGTACCGCATGACCCTTCCCAGAAGACTGGCCAAATATAAGATCACCATACATTGAAACAGGGACGGGAGACTTTCTCCAAAGTGTAGTTTGAAAGGTGAGGTAATTTGCGTCACCATAAATTTAGCCTGTTTGATATTCACATCAATTGCCCTGTCACTGTTGAGTACACTGGACAACATGGTAACACCCTATTCTGTAAAACAAAATGGGGCATGTCTTAGCCCTATTCTATCTGAATTGGAGGTCACAATTTGTGACCTCCAACAACTGACAGTGTTCAATATGCACGACATGACAATGACACACATGCGCAGCAGCCTTCCGGGATTTAATGAACATATAAAAGACGCACCTTGGATGGACGGTCACATTTACATGGCAGGGTATGTACGCAGCGGCAGTTCTAGAATCCCATTGGCGAGAACTCATGAAAAAATTGCAAACTACATAGATGATGCCTTGGCTCGTTCTAACTAGCTACTTGATCAGATCTTATGAAGCTCTAACCACAGAAATAGAGTTAGGCAGCATGACTCGATTATAGGGAAACGGTCAGTCAGAAAAAGCTCTAGGTTTGAATAGTTACCTTTCTCGGGAAGCTGACATGTGCAGTTGATTCTTAAAGTATAAGTCAATAAGTGGATTGATTGGAATTCTACTTACTCAATCATCAACTTCCCAGATCCTCTATATTTGCCAGATTCAGTATCCCAAATACTGTAAACGTACATACCTGGTGAGTACTGGCCCGAGAAGTCGAAATTGCTTGTTCCGTGAAATCTTTCTTTGAACACAGTATGCCCTAAAATATCCATAATGAGAAGTTCACAATCACTGTCATGACCTTCTGCAACCTCAATAGTAAAACTACCACGGTTCGGATTTGGGAACAAAAGAAACTCTGGTTGATCCTTAGCAACCAGTTCAGCAATGGACGTTAGGTTACATAGAGTATCGATGCACCCGTCCGCAGTGACTTTGATGAGCCAGGCTTGCGATTCACCAGAAATACTCGTCCTTCCACAGGCAAACACGGTTCCAAATTTGGAGGCTGTGATACCAGTTAGAAAGCTTTGAGACCAATTGGGATTCCACAGTCCTGTGTCAGTCACTTCCCAAAAATTCGGTTCTTCATATAGTGCTGATGCTTTAATTACCCATCCAACCAACGCTATATCCTCATCGTAGAACTTCCCCCTTTGACCAGCCATAAACACATGATCTTCGTCGTCAATAAAGGCATCTGTGAAATGTGTTAAAAAACCTGATCTTGGCCCTTTATCATAATCCACAATCCAATCGAGATTCATTGCACTGTCACGTTTGATGAGCATGGGTGAATAAAAACTCTCATAAATGCCAGGAAAAGGTTCAATTAAATGCCTTTGACGAGGAGTATATAACCACCCTCCGTCTGATGTTCTTCGTAAATTCCAAGGGATCCAACCGTTTCCTTCATGAACTTCGCCTGTCCATTCCCACAAGGTTTTTCCAAGACTATCGATCGCAATAATCTTTGGTTGTGACCAAATACCATCTTCTTCTCCTGTACTGTTACCCAAAACACCATAGCCAATTATGAATTCATTGTCATTTAGTTTTAGTGCTGAACAGAATGTATGTGGAGTATTTGGATCTCCAATATATCTCCGCCAAGTCTCCTTACCTTGATCGTCCACAGCTAATGCAAATGGCATTACATAATAATTATTCCTTTGAATCCAACCTAATATCATTGTTCCATGAGACATTTCAATGACCTGGAGAGGAACCATGAATATATCTTCTAATGCATATCCAAAAAGATTAATTATGTCAAGATTTGAATTCAGCTCTGCAAAATGCGGATTATGATTCCTAAAGTCAATAACCGGGACCAAGTACGTGCCGCGTGAAGATCTCATTGTCTGTGATTGAGGATCAGTAATAAACCAAGAATTGCCGGTTGTGTCAATAATTATGGACCACTTTAAAATATTACCGAAAGTGTCAATTTGAGCAACAATAATTCCAGGAGTTTGCAAGCTGTCATCACCAAATGTTCCTATCAATGTTAATGTGTCATTTGAGATGATCACATCTTCAAATCTCATTCCAGAGGTCTCGCCATAAGGATTCTCGTACGTGATGTTAAATCCACCCTGGCCGGGTAATTGCACAATTGCAATCAACCCGGCCAAAGTGATAAGTATCTGTATTTGAAAATAGCGCATAATTTACTCTATTTAATCACAACTCTTCCAGAGTCTAAAATCTTTTTGTCATCCCAGATACGATAAGCGTATATACCTGAAGCTAATGCGATACCTTTCAAATTAATCTTCAGGCTGCCATTATACAAGCGTTCCTGCACAACAAGTCTTCCTTGCATGTCAATCAATTCAAAATGATATGGATGGTCACTTGTCACCTCCTCCTCAATACGAATATACAATTCTTCGTTCGCTGGATTTGGATAAACAGCGACATAATTGTATTTCTCCGCACTAATCGGGTTCTGGAAAACAGGAGCTATGGTTCGTTATTGCAGTTTTTAGCAGAGCTTGGACCTGCTACAGTAAACTGGACAGTGAGTTAAGGCACAAAGTCATACTGGTCAGTTCACGAAAACTATTAATATGCGTGATAGTGGTGTCTATTTTGTGACATTGAGCACCAAATCTGGAGTCATAAAGACCGTTAAAGTTGTTGTAGTAATGAACTAAAACTAGCTTTGTGTTGGTATCACGTAATTGACGAGTGTTGAAGAGATTGATCACCATAATAGGAATAGGGTTATACGCGTTTATCGCAGGAGCTCAGGACAATTGGGTAGTCCGGCATGGGTTGGATACAGGAAATGCATCTGGAACATATATTGAAATCATGGACAGCGTCCTGTTAATTAGAGCACTTGCACTTTGTCGAGGCAATTCAGAATCATGTGCTGGGTTTATTTCTATTAATCCTGCCAATGGCGAATTAACAGGAAAAGGAATCATCTTTGACTCTGTTAAAACCAATGCCTCGCAAGCACTTTCCTCAATGAACGGCTCGGTTTTGTTGAATATAAATACCACCGACCGATCTAGATGTGCCGTTGCGAGCTTCAGAGACTCTGGCGAGTTGATCGATATTTTTGACTATTATGTCGTGACTGATGACGAATGTTTAAGTGGCTCGATTGACTCCAATGACTCTACGACATTTGTTGTTTACGGCACAAAAGTAGAAAATGGCCCGTATGCAGTTAAGCTTCGGGCTCTCGATGCAGAATTTGCTCCAATTTGGACTGCATCTATTGAGCAAGAAGAACGCCTAGTGGAGACAGCTGAGCTGCAAACGAGTATTGATGGTGGTGTCGTCGTTTCATATACAACTCTTGATCCGTTGGAGTATTTTGATCAACGTGTGAGCATTGCTAAGTTTTCCTCAACCGGCGTTATGGAATGGGAGACGTCTTTGCCCTACAGTGGGGACTGGGACAGCCACTGGTCCAAAATAGCAGACCACCCTGACGGTGGTTACGTAGGTACCTGGCCCTTTGATTCAACCATTTTTTATAAAGCCATTGTCCCGAATGTCGTTTATAAGTTAAAAGCAGATGGTGAAATTGAGTGGGAGCGTATTGTATGGGACCGACAGTTTACCTTGTTGGATGTGTTTGCTGCACAGGATGGAGGAGTATTCGGATGTGGCATCGCTGAACATTGGCCATGGGGTGAAGATACTGTGATGAATTACAGAGTCCCGTACGTTATCAAATTAGATGCAAATGGGAATGAAATCTGGGATCGAAAGATTATCGATACAATAGGCGGTGCAGATCGTATTAAATTGTATGCAGGAGTTGAACTGTCAAATGGTGATATTGTCTTTACTGGTGACTCAAGGGATCTCAATTTCGGTACACCTGATGACCCATTTCCATATAATATTTATGCAATAAAACTTGATAGCAATGGGTGCTTTTATCCAGGTTGCGGAGAGTGGCAAAATGTTTCTGTCCCTACCACTTCTGTAAAGACAATTAAGAAAGAGCACGCTGAGGTAAGACTTTTTCCGAATCCTGCGAACGATTACATGTATCTAGGTTTAGGCGTAGGTGATTCGTATTTACCTGGAGAATACCGGTATTACATATCTTCCACTCTTGGGCAGATTTTTATGGATGATAAATTTAATCCCAATGTCATCACACAGATAATGATTTCAAATTTACACTCTGGGATGTATGTTCTCACGATTACAAGAAATGGGAAGATTTTAAAGTCAAATACTTTTACCAAAATTGAGAAATAAAATTGGCTCTTGTCAAATCGCGCTTGATTTTATTTGGTACTTGGCTCAAGTAGATTCCTCGGAGGAATTTCTGCCAGATGTCTAAAACTCAATATCTATCGCCTGATACAACGTATCCTGATCCCCACGAACCTCAACTCGCACCTTGGGTGCATCCTGAGACCAATCGAGATGCATGACTCCAAAATTCAGATGATTGACCAAGCCTCCGTGGCGCAGATCATTTGTCTCCACTTTATTTCCTGTATAGGCGTGAGTGAGACCACTTGAAGTAATGTCAACAAGAGGATATGACAAGCCGGGAACGTCAAGTACGGAGATTTCTCCGATGTGTCGATCTCCTGTCAGGAAGAACGCTGCCTTAGGTTGCTTCTCGACGATCAGGTCTATCAGACGCTGTCTCTCGTTGGGAAAATTCGACCACTTTTCATATCTGTGCTGAGTCGGTAATATTTGTATTCCGGAAACAAGAACAAAAAGACTGATATCAGGATCTGTCAGCTCATCCGCGAGCCATGCCCATTGTTCCTCACCCAGGACAGTTCCCGTGGTGTTGAGAATGTAAGCACCATCTTCTTTCTCGTCTTCATCACGAAAATATCTGGCGTCCAGCAAGAGGAATTTTACTTTTTTACCGCTATCACCCAGGACATAGGATTGATACGCACCCTTTCTTGCCCTCGACGGATCATCATCGGGTACACCAAGAAAATCAAACAGCAATGCCTTACTCGCATCCTTGGGGCCATATTCTTTACCGGCATTGTTTTTACCATAATCGTGGTCGTCCCAGATACCGATGACCGGGCACTGATTGAGCAGAGATTTATACCCGCTATTTGCTGACAGTGCATCATACTTCGCAGCCAGAACAGACATATCCTCTGAGTCTCCATAGATGATATCACCCATCCAGATCCAGAGATCAGGGTTGTTTGCAATGATGTCATCCCAGAGAGGCTGTGGGAGATCTATACGATTACAACTGCCGAAGGCAATCGTATTAAATGCAGGATCAGCAGGTGGTGGATCATCCTGCCCGGGAGGATTATCAAATGCGCCCGAGTCAGCACAGTGCAGTGAAATAAATGCGAGAACAACTAACCAAAGGATTCTTTTCATCTCTGTCTGTTTAATCTTTTGAAAGTACTAATTCTGTACGACCACATTTGTGAATGGCTGAAATATTGTCAACCAGTATATTTCCCTGATGCGAATACGTACTGTCTGAGTGATGTGCTTCAATGATGAGATATTTCATCTTTTCGCTTGCAGTAAAATCGAACGAATACGATTCCCAGTCAGAGTTTTCTATACGGGGGGATTCGCCCAAAAGTTGCGTACGCGCACATTTACTTTTACCACCCCAAATCCTCAATTTGACCGGTCTGTCATACCCCATATAGGCATCGGAGTGCGCGAGGGAGACCGTGATATAGTAGCACTCATCCTTTTCCATGGGTTTTGACAGACGCTGGCCAATAGACTCCCATGATCCGTTTTCACGGGTGATCAATCCGAGGTAGGTCTCACCTGCATCCGCCTCCAGATATACACCCCACGGGCCAGGAAGAATATCGGGTGTCGTGCCCTTCTCGCATTGATACCAACCTCGCGGCATAGTGGCATCTCTTGGCTCGCCTTCGAATGAGGGATTCAACAGTCGTGGTGGTTGGCTTGAAGCCATCACAAATGAGGCAAACAGAAAAAATAGCACCAACAGTTTATGCATAAATAGGATTGATCTGCATTTCGAGATGTGTCAGACAAAATTATTCATAATTTCACAGCCTAAACGCATATCGTTGGCCAAATATCACGTTTCACATCCCGGTTTTTACATTTTCTCACTCATCAGCTTGTCAATCCTGTTGGTATTGAGCGGTTTTTTGATGACAGGGTTGTTTTTCTCAGATTTTTACGCAAAAAAATTCACGGAAGAAATCAGATTGCTGGCCGAATTGCGAGAAGGAGTGACCGACGATGAGATTGCACCCATTTTAAAACAATTCGAGAAAATTGAGGGGATCAAGAAGGGAAGCGTGCACTTCGTTTCCAAAGATGAGGCACTTTCAGAAATGTATGGCGATCTGGGGGAAGATGCAATGATGGAAGATGTCGGAAATCCATTTTCTGACATGATCGAGTTTTCGATTGAAGCCGAATGGTTCACCAAAGTATTTGTTGAGGAGCTCGCCACGAAGATTGAGAAGCAGTTTCCCGTTACGCAGGTGCATTATCCTGCAGACTACTTTGACAATGTGTTTGGTGTATTGAAAACAGCGAAATCCTATATGCTGATCTTTGTGATTGTGGCATTGATCATGACTGGTATGCTGATTCACCACATTATGCGACTCAATGTGATCGCACAACAACGTCAAATAAAAACGATGGAGCTGGTTGGAGCCAAAGCGGCATTTATCAGACGCCCATTTATCAGTAGAGGGGTGAAGATGGGTGTGCAGGCCTGGGTGGTAGCAATCCTGTTAAGCGGCATTGTATGGTACTACCTGCTGGGTTCCAGTATGTTTGTACTGTGGGTTTTTAGCATTCCGGGACTGGCGGGAATAGTGGTGCTGCTATGTCTGTCTGTTGTTGTTTGTACCTTCTCAACATGGATTGCCGTAACTAAAAGTTTGGGCTCCACGATATTACAGAGCTCTTAAGAAGGGATATCCTTACATTTGCAGAAATTATCATACGACGCGGAATGAGCAAACAGAAGAAAGTGGTCAGAAAAGTAGTGGTTAGTAACGATAAATCCAGTCAGGGCAAGGCTAAATTAAAGCCTACGACCTCCAGGTCCAGACAGGGCTCAAAAGCCGTCGCTAAAATGCCACTTATTTTTGGGTGGGCAAATTACCGCATCATGCTCCTGGGTGTACTTATCATCACACTTGGAATGTTGCTCATGATGGGTGGCTCAATGCCGTCTCCAGACGTATGGGACGAAAGCCTGATTTACAGTTTTCGCCGTACCGTACTGGCTCCATTTCTTATTGTTGTCGGCTTTTGCGTTGAGGTATACGCCATATTTAAAAAATCGTAACGCACGTGTCGGATTTGCTCAGATCTATCGTCCTTGGTGTCATACAGGGATTGACCGAGTTTTTGCCTGTCAGCAGTAGCGGCCACCTTGAGCTTGCCAAATATATTTTAGGCGATACATCAACGGGGGAGCAAAGCTTGTTTTTTACCATCATGGTCCATGTTGCCACAGCGTTGAGCACCGTATATATCTTTCGCAAGGATATTGGTGAAATCCTCAAAGGCATATTTTCAAAGCCCTGGAATGAGTCAAAGGCATTTGCGCTCAATGTGATCATTTCAATGGTTCCGGCTGCATTGGTTGGGTTTTTCGCCGAGCCACTGATAGAGTCTCTGTTTGATCGAAAAATCG
>QMOR01000124.1 GCA_003648285.1 Bacteroidota bacterium | reverse complement strand
TTGACTTTATGTGCCGTCATGGGGGTAAGTTAGTGATTGGAACTGGGATTGTTGTTGGAGAGAAGAGGGTGATTTAAGCCACCCCGCAAGGCGAGGGCAAGCGAATTAAACGAATTTTCAAGAATGGTTATGTTGTGCTGACGAACGAATTTGCGCCATAATTAGTGAAAATTCGTGTCATTAGTGGCAAAAAGAAATCTATCATGAATCGTCAAACTCTTCTCTATGCGCCGTAATATATTCAGCGACATGCGCATTAAATAATTGATGCAGATCAGAAGTAATTGCTCCAACTTTACCATCACCGATCACTACACCTCCAATTTCAATAACAGGCAATACCCCTTTTGTACTACTGGTTAAAAAAGCCTCCTTCATATCCGCAATTTCATCCATCACCATTGTGCGCTCAACTATGTTGTATTTGTCCTTAGCAACGTGCATGAGATGCCTACGTGTAATCCCTCGAAGAATAGCATCCGCAGGTGTCACAATCACATCGTTCTGATCGACAAAGAACATATTCGCTCTCGAACCTTCGGTAATCACTCCGTCTGTGTGGTAGAGGATTTCTATCGCATTTACTTCCTTCATCCTCTTTTGGTGATGAATGGCGTGAACATATAGCGTCGTCTTTGCTTCGGGAAGATCACGTGTAAAATTCGAACTAATCATTTTTCTCCCTTGCGTAAAGTCGTCCGGAGAGTATTCTGGCAGATTATGCATCATCATGTAAATATTGGCACGAGCAGGTGTGTATCCATCGTGTGAATAACCACCTGTGACGACGATGCGCAAACCGGCATCAACGACCTCATTTGATGCAATGATTTCGCGGCACATAGTCCTGATTTCGTCTTTGGACCAACGCAGGTCGAGCTCCATTTTGTCAACGGACCCCAATAATCTGTCGAGGTGATCTTCAAGGAAAACAGGTACACCGCTCAAGACCCGGAAAAAATCAAATATGCTGTAACTGCGCAGGAGTCCAAGGTCGTTTAACGGGATAAGTGCTTCTTCCTTCAGTAGCATTTTGCCATTTATGATTTGATACTTCATGCGAGATGTTTTATAAGATGCAAAGTAGGGAAAGTTGTGGAGGACGCCACCTCCGCCAGTTTGGCTATGGAGGGTAAAGCGGGATGTCCACCTCCGCCAGTTTGGTTATATGGTAGTATGTGTCCTAATGCTTGTTCTTACATCTTAATTGCTCATGCAGATCCAGGCTTGTCTGGTTAATTATTGCTACTTCTGACCTTTTAACTCCTCTCGATTAATTTCGTGCCACCAGAAAGTGAAACTGGAATAAAAGTTGGATTCATACCAAACCGTGCATTGTAGTCTTCTGTGAGTCTTTTGATGAAGGCTTCGGAAGGCGGGTGTTTTGAAACATTGATAGTACAACCACCAAACCCGCCACCCATCATTCTGGCACCGTAGATCCAATCTTCATTCCGGGTATCATCGACCAGGAAGTCCAATTCGGCAATGCTGACTTCAAATTCGGTGCGTAGACCTTCATGTCCAGCGTAGAGAATGTCGCCGAGAAGTGTCCAGTCCGATTGTTGAATTGCCTTGACCGCCTGATGTACGCGTTTGTTTTCCTCAAGAACATACATTGCGCGTTTGAACGGAACTGGTTGGATGAATGATTCGAAACCAGGTAATTCCTCAATCGAGACATCGCGCAGGCTTTTAACTTTTTTATGACTATTGATTTGCTCAACCGCCAAAGCGCATTCATCTGACCGACTGTTATATCCCGATTCGGTGAGCTCACGATGCACATTTGTGTTAATGAGAAAGAAATGCATGTTCTCATTTGCCGGAATCGACGAATGGGACAGATCATTGCAATCGAGCAGCAGGAACTGATTCGGTTTTGAAAGCACAGAGGCATACTGATCCATGATTCCTCCTCGTAGACCGATAAATTCCCTTTCGACCCGATGGGCAAGGGATGCAATCTCCAGTCGTGATAATTTTAAATCAAAGATCTCATTCAATCCAAAGAGCACCCCACATGTCAGGGCCGATGACGAGCTCATGCCGGCACCCATCGGTAGGTCTCCTGAAAAGACAACCTGGAAATAGGGAAGATCGGGATTGCTTTCTTTTAAAGCCAACCATGATCCGTGCAGGAAATCAGACCAATCACCTCGTTGCTTGCCCAATTGATCCGGTCCGAGATGGAGCGATTCGTCGATATCCAGCGCATGCCATTTATGCACATGATCCGGTTTTGCCTGCGCTAGCGAACCTGACGGCAGAGGGCATTCACCAATTGCAAAATAAATACCCAGAGATACAGCTGATGGGAGCACAAAGCCCTTGTTGTAATCTGTATGCTCACCAATTAAATTAATTCTTCCTGGAGAACGCAGTATCACTTTGGGATTTGAACCGAAATTCAATTTGTATTCACGCGTAATCCGATCGACTATTTTCTGATTAATATCTGTCATTCATGATCCCGTTTCATCAAAGTGAGCAGAGTATTCTTACCTATAAATGAATTCTAAATTCTAAATGCTAAATTCTAAATCCTCAACTCTCAACTGTCAATCGTCAACTATCAATTGTCAATTATTCATAAGCTCCTCTATTTCATCGGCATCAATTGGGATTGATTGCATCAGGTCAATATTACCATCCTCTGTGATGAGAATATCATTCTCCAGTCGGATGCCCAATTCTTCTTCGAGGATGTAAATACCCGGTTCGCAAGTGAAAATCATGCCCGGCTGATACGTCGTGTACCGGTCACCCACATCATGCACATCCAGTCCGATTGAATGCGCTGTTTTATGCATGAAGTATTGCATATATGCTGGCTTGTCTTTGTCCTGTGTTTGAATATCATGCATGGAAATCAATCCCAGATCTACCAGCTCTTTCTCGACGATATCTGCAACTGCCTTGTTGTAATCGGTAGTTGTAGTACCTGCCTTGAGTAATTCTTTTGCTCCCTTGAGACAGCGATGTACGGCATTGTATACATCCTTCTGACGTTTTGTAAACCGACCACTGACAGGTATGGTCCGTGTCATGTCAGCGGCATAATTCGCGTAGCAGGCACCTACATCCATGAGGAGAATATCGTCGTCTTTGCATTGCTTGTTATTTTCCACGTAGTGCAAAACACAGCTGCTACTCCCGGAACCTATAATTGGATCATAGGCAAATCCGCGCCCCCGTTTCCGAATAAATTCATGGATAAATTCCGCTTCAATTTCGTACTCCCAAACACCGGGTTTTACGAATCCCAGGGATCGACGAAATCCCGCCTCGGTAATATCGCACGCCTCTTGGATCAAATCAATTTCAATTTGAGTTTTAATCAGGCGAAGAGGCTGAATGATTTTTGCCGCATTTCGAAATTGATGTAGTGGAAATCGCTCCTGACACCATCGCGCAAATCGCAAATTTGCATCAGGAACAATGATATTTTGCTTGGCATGGTATTCCGATGGAATAAAAACGAGATCCGTCTCACTAAATATTTTTTTCAATAACGGCTGAAAAGAGGACAACCAGTGAATATGCTCAATGCCGGAAGTGCTTTTTGCTTCCTCCTTCGTGTATTTATGGCCTTCCCAGATTGCGATTTGCTTATTCGTTTTTGTCAGGAAAAGCATCTCGCGCTGATTCGGTTCCGGTGCATCGGGAAAGAGAATGCAGATGGAATCTTCCTGATCAATCCCCGTCAACCAGAAAAGATTAGAATCCTGAATAAAGGGTCGGGCGCCGTCGGCATTGGTCGGCAGCACATCGTTTGAATGGAAGATAGCGATGGCTCCAGGTGGCAGTTTTTCAGTAAATCGACGGCGGTTTTCGATGAATAGTTTCGGGTCGATTGGTGTGTAGCGCATGGATGTATGATTTAGGGTGGGAAATTAGGATTTTTAGCCACGAATGGCACTAATTTACACTAATTCTATTGTCCTGAATACGGAGCTTGAACAAGCCAAAATTAGTGGAGATTAGTGAAATTAGTGGCAAAAGAAAATCAATTCTCCCCAGCCTCCATCACATGATCCGGCACAGGCGGCGGCCCTTCCGGCACAATCGGCGCATACTCATAATCCCCGACACGCTCCACCCATTCAGCCCGAATATCCTTCCGCAACTGCTCATCCTCAAACACATCCACCATCGTCATAGCGAGTGCCTTGGCTGCATAGATCATCCCCTTGTGGCCGATCGACATCCCACCGCAAGCCACGACAGCCCAAGAATGCCAAGGTGTATCCTCTGCTGCCGTCGTTACCCCAAGGCGAATCTCAGGGACCACCCAGCTGACATCACCGACATCGGTACTGCCGCCACTAGGATGTTCTTTAGTTTCCTTTAGTGGATTCACCTCGCCGCGGATGCCGGTCAGAGGTTTGCCAGTCGCATCCTGGATGCCGTGTGCGAAAGCGACTTCCTCCTCTGTATATTCAATATCCCCAAGCAATTCCAGGTTTGCCTGGAGTTTTGCTCCACCGATGCGGTTTGGGACAACTTCGTGCAGTCCTGAAATCAATTTGATCTCATAATCCACATTTGCCATCATGGCTGCCCCTGCTGCAATTTGCTTGAGGCGTTCCCAATGCTTCAGTACATCACCGGCTTTTGAATCCCGGACCCTTGTCCATACGCGGGCGTAGTCCGGTACCACGTTGACCACATCCCCACCATTCATGATTTGATAATGAATGCGCACTGTTGGCTTCATATGTTCACGCTGGTAATTGAGGCCGTTCGTGAAAAATTCGAGAGCGTCAAGCGCGCTGCGCCCGTTCCATGGATCGCCAGAAGCGTGTGCCGCCTGCCCGTGAAACTCGACTGTAAAGTCAACCAGGGCCTTGGAGCTTTGGACGTTGGAACTGATCTCCGCGCTAGGGTGCCAGTCTATGCAAACATCAACATCATCAAAGTATCCACCTCGTGTGAAGTAGAGTTTTCCAAAAAGTGTTTCTTCTGCCGGTGTGCCGTACATGCGCACGGTGCCTTTAATCTCACCGGCCTCTATGAGTTCCTTGATGGCAATAGCGGCGCCGAGGCTTCCTGTGCCAAACATATTATGACCACAACCATGACCGGGTGCACCGGCATTGAGTGGATCTTTGCCCGGCACAGCTTTTTGTGAAAGTCCAGGCAGAGCATCAAACTCACCGAGGATGGCGATGACCGGTTTGCCACTCCCATAGCTTGCAATGAATGCTGTAGGCATCTCTGCCACTCCACGCTCGACGGTGAATCCCTGCGATTCAGCAAAGTCAGCGAGGGCTTTGGCGGATTTCACCTCTTCGAGGGCTGTTTCGGCATAGGCCCATATCTGATCACTAATGGCAATCAGGTCTTGTGCATGGGCGTCGACAGAAGCAGCTACGGCTTCCTTGTTTCCGGTCCATTTCTGAGCGATAGTGGTTGAAAAAGTACAAAGCACTACAAGTGCGAGAAGAATAATATTTTTCATAAGGCTGGTCTTTGAGTTCAATTTACGAATTGGTCGGGAATTATAAGTGCATTCATGCAAATTGTCAATGCCCGGCATTGAAGATTGTGTGTGTGCGACGCAATGGGTCACGTGCAGAAGTGTCAACAAATGGTTGCAAATGATTATATTCGTATACATGTGTATGTAAGTGGTTGATAGCTTGAAATGCATGAGAGGATTCTAACGAATTATGATTCCGAAGTGATTTTAAAGAGCCATGGCGTGTTGCAGATATAAACGCATAATGTTTGATTAATACGAGCTGTTATGAAACATAAATATTTAATCCTGCTGTTTCCTGTTGTACTGTTGTCTTGTACTGTATACTATTTCAACGAACCTCAACCATTTGACTCAGAAAATATATATAAAATGCCAAATAAGTTCATTGGCTCCTGGTATATAAAGGACTCTATGGATCTTACTCGAGAGGTGTTTGACAGCATTAGTATTGGCAAGGATTTTTATCACCTCGTTAGCAGGGATCGAATTAGAGAAGCAAAGGCTAATATGGATTTGGATTCTAGTATTTTTATTCTTGACAATAAGCTTTATTATACAGAGGAGGGGGTGCTAAATGGTGGATATGCTTTTGAGTTGTTAAATGACACAATGATTTTTAATACGGTTGACAATGAATTTGTACAGCTTGGTAAAAGAGCTTTCCTGAAAAAGATTGATTACGGGTATATTTTAAATACAAGTCATGAAAAAATGATTGACTGGTGGTCGCTTAAATTTATAGATACAAGGGACAAGGTAAATATTGTTGTGCGCTGTATAAACGATAAGGATGTCGAGAAATTTCCCTCGTATCGTGTATTAGGAGAAGAGTTCAATAATTACATTAAGGCAAGGTGGTCTGTGGATGAAATGCATGTATTTATTGACGAGGGAGGGTTTTCTGATACCACACTTATTTTAAAATATGATAAAAAATTGAAGAAATAGATATCATATAATTCTGACTGTTAAAAGGTCAATGAATATAGGAGTTAGTGGAGAATAATTGTCGTATTGATGGGAATTTGAACCAGGCTGCTCAAGTAAGTAGGTGAGCAATAAATGTGAAATAATTAATAGATTTATAATGAGGAAGAGTTTACTTTTTTGCCTTCTTATTATTCTGGCTGAGTCCATCTCGTATGGTCAATCCCCAAGAGCGAGAGATCTTGGAATCCCCTTTGTCGGAGATCCAGGACCACTAAACGCTATTACAGATGTGAAGGGCGTTGAAGTCGGACACAGCACAATCATCTCAGGTAGTGGAGAGAATGTCTTGGGAGAAGGACCTGTTAGGACTGGCGTGACGGCCATATTTCCAAGAGGGAAAAGGTTTAGCCCGGTTTATGCAAATTGGTATAGCCTGAATGGAAACGGTGAGATGACTGGCACAACCTGGGTGACCGAATCAGGATTTTTGGAAACCCCGATTATGATTACAAATACAAATAGTGTTGGTGTGGTAAGAGATGCCGTATTGAAATGGTTTGTGAATGTCGATTGGTACAACGGGGAGAATTGGTGGTATACATACCCACTTGTCGCAGAGACTTATGACGGGTTTTTAAATGACATCTACGGATTTCACGTAAAGGAGAAGCATGTTTTTGAAGCAATTGAAAACGCCTCGACCGGGCCGGTGCAGGAAGGAAATGTTGGCGGGGGAACAGCCATGAACACACTCGGGTTTAAAGGAGGGATTGGCACAGCATCGAGAGTGTTTAAGATAGGTGATTCGACATATACATTGGGAGTCCTGGTGCAATCAAATTTTGGGAGTAAAAGAAACTTGACGATAGCTGGTGTCCCTGTCGGCATGGAGTTGCTCGACACGTTGAATTATGAATTTCATGGACCACCAAAATCCAGAAAGGAAGATGGTGATGGTTCTATTATTGTCATCCTTGCAACAGACGCACCGCTCCTTCCTCACCAATTGAAGAGAATTGCTCAGCGGATTCCCCTTGGAGTCGGGATCATGGGTGGGCGAGGTGAAAATGGATCGGGAGATATTTTTCTCGCATTTTCCACAGCGAATGAAGGTGCCTTTAGCAGGACGGAAACTCGCTCGGTAAACTCTATTGCAAATGACAAGATAAATCCACTCTTTAATGCCACGGTCCAGGCAGTGGAGGAAGCGATTGTGAATGCGATGATCGCCGCTGAAACCATGGAGGGAATCAACGGGAACAAAGCCCATGCGATTCCGCATGATCTGCTTATCGAGGTACTGAAGAAGTATCAACGTATACATTAGGTTCGCGAGGTGGTTGAGTGTTAATTGACAAGTAGAAACAATGATTAAGATGAATGAATCCCGGTCTGACGATATCAAAGAGAAGTCATGTTGTAGCTCTCCGACAGAATCTGTAATCACGAATGATTTGCTAGAGCATTGGAATAAAGTCTATGAAGATTCAGTTGTATCAAATCTTGGCTGGTACGAGGAAGACCCGGAGCCCTCTATGCGCATGATCGATCTGTGCAACCTGGACAAGCGTGCCTCTCTCTTGAATGTAGGCGCCGGTGCAACAACACTCGTCGATGTATTAGTAGGGGCGGGTTATCAAAATATTATTGCCAATGATTTAAGCGCACATGCTCTGGACAAATTGAAAGATAGATTAGGCCAGGAGAGCAGCAAGGTAAATTGGATTATTGATGACCTGACGCGTCCATGCAAATTGAATGAAATAGGCAGTGTTGATCTATGGCACGACCGTGCAGTGCTCCATTTTTTTAATGCTGAAGCAGAGCGGGATTCATACTTCGACTTGCTCAAACGCCTGGTGAAGAAAAACGGATTTGTCATTATTGCAGCGTTTCATCTGGAAGGTGCTCCGAAGTGTTGCGGTCTGCCGGTTCACAGGTATGACGCTGGTATGTTACACGGGAGACTGGGAAATGACTTCGCTTTGATAGAGTCATTTGACTATACCTACGTGATGCCTTCAGGAGATCATCGGGAATATGTATACACCTTATTCAAGCGGAATAATTCATGAGGCATCACATGGGCGGAAGCCTCAGGGGAGTTGAATGCACATGCTGATCGCGAAGACCGTCTGCCCAAAGTATCATAGTGTATCATTCTGGGTCGTCTGCCTAAAGTATCATAGCGTTTCATTCTGACTGAGCTCCACGATATCTTTCCATTTTTGTCTTGATTTTAGGATTATCGTATCATATCGTATCAT